>NZ_JBEHZD010000160.1:0-14208 GCF_040240285.1 Streptomyces sp. HSW2009
AAAACCCCCAACATCAATCACTTCCCCCCCCCCCCCCCCCCCTCTTTCACCCCCCCCCCCCCCCCCCCCCCCCCGGGGCCGCCCGGGGGGGGGGCCGCCAGTCGGGCGGGGTGATTACCGGCCCGTCTCCTTCTCGTACGCCTTGATGACCTCATCGGTCGGGCCGTCCATCAGGAGCTCGCCCTTCTCCAGCCACAGCACCCGGTCGCAGGTGTCCCGGATCGACCGGTTGTTGTGGCTGACCAGGAAGACCGTGCCGGCGTCCTTGCGTAGCTCACGGATGCGGGCCTCGGAGCGCTTCTGGAACTTCCGGTCCCCGGTCGCCAGCGCCTCGTCGATCATCAGCACGTCGTGGTCCTTGGCCGCGGCGATGGAAAACCGCAGTCGGGCCGCCATGCCGGAGGAGTACGTGCGCATCGGCAGCGTGATGAAGTCGCCCTTCTCATTGATGCCGGAGAAGTCGACGATCTCGTCGTACCGCTCGCGGACCTGTTCGCGCGACATTCCCATGGCCAGACCACCGAGAATGACGTTCCGTTCACCGGTCAGGTCGTTCATCATCGCCGCGTTCACACCCAGCAGCGAGGGTTGACCGTCGGTGTAGACGTGACCGCGCTCGGTGGGCAACAGGCCGGCGACGGCCTTCAGGAGCGTGGACTTGCCGGAGCCGTTCGAGCCGATGAGTCCGATCGACTCGCCCCGGTAGGCCACGAAGGTCACCCCGCGCACCGCGTGCACCTCGCGCATGCCGGGGGACGAGGTCCGGCCGATGATGCGGCTGAGCGCGGCGGTGGCGGTGCCCTTGCCGCGGGCGCCGCCGTTGACCCGGTAGACGATGTGCACGTCGTCGGCGATGACGGTGGGCCGCTGGTCGGCCGGCGTCTGCTCGGGGGATTCCTCAGCCACGGCCGTACTGCTCCTCTGCCTTCCAGAAGTACAGGAACCCGCCCACGCCGGCCAGCACGGCCCAGCCGAGCGCCAGCAGCCACACGTGCGGCGGCAGGTTGGCGGCGGGGTAGTCGTCCATGAGGGCGTAGCGCATCAGGTCGATGTAGACGGACGCCGGGTTGGCGAGGAGCACGTCCTCAAGCCACTGCGGGGCGTCCTTCTTCTCCAGCATCGCCGGGATGCTGTACATCACGCCGGACGCGTACAGCCAGGTCCGGGTGATGAAGGGGAGCAACTGCGCCAGGTCGGGCGTCTTGCTGCCGAGCCTGGCCATGACCATCGCCAGACCGGTGTTGAAGACGAACTGGAGGATGAGCACCGGGACGATCAGCACCCAGGACATGTCCGGGTAGTGCCCGAACCCGACCAGCACCATGGCCAGCACGATCATCGAGAACAGGAGCTGCTGGAGCTGCTGGAGCGAGAACGAGATGGGCAGCGCGGCCCGGGGGAAGTGCAGCGCCCGCACCAGGCCCAGGTTCCCCGAGATCGCCCGTACGCCGGCGATCGCCGAGGTCTGCGTGAAGGTGAACACGAAGACGCCCGTGACCAGGAAGGGGATGTAGTCGTGGTTCTTCATGCCGCCCCGGCCGCCCATCAGCAGGCCGAAGATGAGGAAGTACACCAGGGCGTTGAGCAGGGGGGTCGCCACCTGCCAGAGCTGGCCGAGCTTCGCCTGGCTGTACTGGGCGGTGAGCTTGGCCTGCGAGAAGGCCAAGATGAAGTGGCGCCTGCCCCACAACTGCTGGACGTACTCACCGAGCCCCACCCGGGCGCCGCTCACCGACAGGCCGTACTTGCGGGCCAGTTCGGCGGGGGTCAGCCCGTCGTCGGGGGATGGTGGGGAAGTCATGGCGACCACACTGTCGTGCGTAGTCTCGCTCACAGTTGACACTTTCGTCCTCAAGGTGCGCTGCCGGGGCCCTGCCCAGGATCGCGCCCGATGCTCTCAGACCAGAGCTTCTCAGATCACAGGAGGTCGGCCCAGCCGGGTCAGGCGCCATACCGTACGCCACTTCATCGGCCGTCGCGGGCCGCAGGGCGTCGTCCAGCCTTCCTTGAACCCGCCGAACCACGCGCGCAACGCCGGCCCCGAGGGCTTCCTGACCAGCGTGAGCACCATCCATACCGCCAGATAAACGGGCACCAGCGGGAGCGGCAGATTGCGCCGTGCCAGCCACACCCGGTTCCTGGCCACCATCCGGTGGTAGACGGCGTGCCTGCTCGGAGCCGTCGTCGGATGGAAGAGCACCAGGTCTGACCGGTAATCGATCATCCAGCCGGCGTCCAACGCCCGCCAGGCCAGGTCGGTCTCCTCGTGCGCGTAGAAGAAGGCGTCGGGCAACCCGCCGACCTCGGCGAACACCCGGGTGCGCACCGCGTTGGCGCCGCCGAGGAAGGTGGTCACGCGCGAGGAGCGCATCGGGTCGGCGGCGCGCAGCCGGGGCACGTGGCGCCGCTGGGTCTCCCCCGTGTCGGGGTCGGCGATGCGGAAGCTGATGATGCCGAGCGCCGGGTCGGCGGCGAACGCCGCCCGGCACAGCTCGGCGGTGTCATCGCCGGGCAGCAGCCCGTCGTCGTCGAGGAAGAGCAGCACGTCCACGTCCCGGCCACCGGGCCCGAACGCCTCGATGCCGACGTTGCGGCCGGCCGGGATGCCCACGTTCTCGGGAAGCTCCACGGTCCGTACGTCCGCCGGCAGGGTCGGCAGCGGCGAGCCGTTGCCGACCACGACGACCTGCACCGGCGCTCCCTGCTGGCGGGCCACCGAGTCCAGCAGGGCGCGCAGCTCGTCGGGGCGGTTGCCCATGGTCAGGATGACCGCGCCGACGGTGAGCCCGGCGGTGGCGCTCACTTGAGCCTGCTGGAGGCGAGGATGGACACCAGGTGCAGCAGCGTCTGCACGAGGGCGATGGCCGCGAGTACGGCGACGCCGAGCCGGGTGAAGAAGAGGTCGCCGCGGGTCAGGTCGAGGATCGCGACGAGCAGGATGACCAGCGACGCCTCCACGCCGCCGACCAGGCGGTGGAACTTCAGCGCCGCAGCCGCCTTGCGGGCCAGCGCGATCCCCGACGAGCGCGGCGTCGCCGCCTCGTCCTTGACCGCGGGCAGTCCGCTGCGGGCCCTGGCCACGTCCACCAGGTCGGTCTCGGCCTTGATCAAGATGGCGCCGAGCGCGGCGAGCGTGCCGAGGAAGGCCCACATCCAGTTCGTCGAGTCGCCCTCCTGGTGGAAGACGTCGGCCGCCCGGACGCCGAAGCCGACGAGCAGCGCCGCCTCCGACAGGTAGTGGCCGATGCGGTCCAGGTAGACCCCGGTGATCGAGGTCTGCCCGCGCCAGCGGGCCACCTCTCCGTCCACGCAGTCCAGCAGCAGGTAGAGCTGGATGAGGAGGGCGCCGAGCAGCGCCCCGGTCAGCCCCGGCACCAGCAGCGCGGCGCCGGCCAGGATGCCGGCCAGCACCATCAGGTAGGTGAGCTGGTTGGGCGTGATCCTGGTGTTCACCAGGTACGGGTCGCACCGCAGCGAGATCTCTCGCATGTACAGGCGTCCGGCCCAGTGCTCACCGCTGCGCCGGTCCTTCACGCCTTCGGGGTGGACGACCGGGCGGAGTTCAGCTACTGACGGTTTTGGCATAGTCGGCGTATGCGTCCCTGATCTCGTCGGTGGAGAGCCCCAGGTGCTCCAGAATCGTGTAGCGCCCCGGGCGGGTCTGCGGCGCGTACTCCACCGCCGTGACGAACTCGTCGGTGGTGAAGCCGATCTCGCTGGGCAGCACGGGCAGCCCGTGCCGCCTGAGGACGTCGACCATCAGGGCCGACGTCTCGTGCGCGCCGCGCAGGTGCATGGCGAAGGCGGCGCCGAGGCCGCACTGTTCGCCGTGCGAGGCGGCGCGCTTGGGGTAGAGCAGGTCGAACGCGTGGTTGATCTCGTGGCAGGCGCCGGAGGCGGGGCGGCTGTCGCCGGCCACCGACATCGAGATCCCGGTCAGCACCAGGCCCTCGGCCAGTACGGTCAGGAACTCGTCGTCCCCGCAGCCGCCGGGGTGCCGCAGCACCGCCTCGCCGGCCTGTCGCGCCATGGCGGCGGCCAGGCCGTCGATCTGCTCGCCGGTCTCGCGGTGCGAGAGCTCCCAGTCCGCGACCGCGGAGATGTTGGAGATCACGTCGCCGACGCCGGAGCGTACGAAGCGGATCGGGGCCTCCCTGATCACCTCCAGGTCGATGACGATGGCGATCGGGTTGGGCACGCCGTACGAGCCGCGGCCCGCGTCGTTGTCGAGCGTGGCCACCGGCGAGCACAGGCCGTCGTGCGAGAGGTTGGTGGCGACGGCGACCAGCGGCAGGCCGATGCGGGCGGCGGCGAACTTCGCACAGTCGATGATCTTGCCGCCGCCCATGCCGACCACCGCGTCGTAGCGGCCGGACTTCATGGCGTCGGCGAGCTTGATCGCGTCGTCCAGCGTGCCGCCGCCGACCTCGTACCAGGAGGCGCCGGGCAGCGCCGGCGCGAACCGCTCGCGCAGCGCCGCGCCCGAGCCACCGCTGATGGCGATGGCGAGCTTGCCCGATGCGGAGATCCGCTGGTCGACCAGGAGCCCGGCCAGGTCCTCCAGGGCGCCCGACCTGATGTCGACGACGACCGGTGAGGGGATGAGCCGGGTCAGTACTGGCACGCGATCTCACGTCCCTTGGCGAGGTCGTCGTGGTTGTCGATCTCGACCCACTTGACGTCGCCGATCGGGGCGGTGTCGATGGTGAAGCCGCGGTTCACCAGCTCCTGGTAGCCGTCCTCGTAGTAGAGGTCGGGGTCGCGCTCGAAGGTGGTCTTCAGCGCGTCGGCCAGCTCGTCGGCGGCCTCCGGCTCGATCAGCGTGACGCCGATGTACTCGCCGGTGGCGGTGGCCGGGTCCATCAGCTTGGTGATCCGCTGGACGCCCTTGGCCGGGTCGGTGATGACCTTCATCTCCTCGTCGGCGAGCTGCTTGACCGTGTCGAGCGCGAGGATGATCTTCTGGCCGTTGCCACGGGCCGCGAGCAGCGACTTCTCGACGGAGACCGGGTGCACGGTGTCACCGTTGGCCAGGATGGCGCCCTGCTTCAGGACCTCGCGGGCGCACCACAGGGAGTAGGCGTTGTTCCACTCCTCGGCCTTGTCGTTGTCGATGAGCGTGAGGCGGACGCCGTACTTGCGCTCCAGCGCCTCCTTACGCTCGTAGATCGCTTCCTTGCGGTAGCCCACGACGACGGCGACGTCGGTGAGTCCCACCTCGGCGAAGTTGCCCAGCGTGAGGTCGAGCACGGTGGTCGTGCCCTCGCCCGCGGGGTCCACGGGCACCAGGGCCTTGGGCAGGGTGTCGGTGTAGGGGCGCAGACGCCGCCCGGCGCCTGCCGCCAGCACGAGGCCGATCATGCGGGTTCTCCTGATTCGTCGTGTACAGCGGGTGCTCCGGCGGAGACCCAGAAGCGGATGCTCTCGATGAGCACCGCGAGCGCCAGGGCCACAGCGAGTGCCGTCAGCGCGATGGTGAGACCGGTGCCGTGCAGCAGGGCTGCGCCGACCGTGACCACCAGGACGCGTCCTTCGTGCCCGCCGGTCAGCCGCACCAGCCAGGCCGGCGGCGCGCCGGTGCCGCCGCGAATGCGGTACACCGTGTCGTAGTGATGGTAGGCGACGGCGGACACCAGACCGAAAGCAGCGGGCAACGCTCCGTTCACTTCCGAGCGCGCGGCGAGTACGAGGACGGTCAGGTACTCCGCCGCCCGGAACAGCGGCGGGACCAACCAGTCCAGCGGGCCCTTGAGCGGCCGGGCGACGGCCAGGCCGGCGCAGAGCGCGTACCCGGCGGCGCCCAGGACGGGCCACCAGGCGCCCGGCCGGCCCACCCACAGCGAGCCGATGAGCAGCGCGGTGCCGACCGCCGCCAGCAGCGGGGCGCCGAACCGCAGGCCGGCCGCGCGCCGCCAGGGGCCGCGGGCGACGGCCTCGGCCAGCGGGCCGGAGTCGGCGAGCTGGGCGAGGGCGGTGGCGGCCCGGTCGGTGCGAACGGCCCTGCGGTTGAGCGAGCGCAGCACCCGGCCGGCGGTGGTGTAGCAGGCGGCCAGGGCGCAGCCCACGAGCAGGGCGTAGAAGGTGATGCGCGGGGTGGTGAGGGCGGTGAGCACGGCGATCATGGCCCAGCGCTCGCCGATCGGCAGCACGACCATGCGGCGGGCCCAGACCGTCCAGCCGACGCTGTTGAGCCGGTCGGACAGGGCGGCGGTGGGGCTGTTGTTGCCGGTGGCGTCGTGGTTGGCCTCGTTGAAGGAGAAGTCGACCACGTGCCGGCAGGTCTGGAGCACCATCGCGCCGAGCGCCAGCGCCCACACATCGTCGCCGTCGCCCGTGCGGGCCGCGCCCACGGCGAGGCCCGCGTAGTACGCGTACTCCTTGGCCCGGTCGAAGGTGGCGTCGAGCCAGGCGCCCAGCGTGGAGTACTGGAGCGAGTAGCGGGCGAGCTGGCCGTCGGTGCAGTCGAGTACGAAGGAGGCGATGAGTAGCAGCCCGGCGGCGATGAAGCCGGGCCTGCTGCCGGTGGCCGCACAGCCCGCCGCGACCAGCGCGGTCAGCAGCGATGCGGTGGTGACCTGGTTGGGCGTGAAGCCGCGGCGGGCGCACCAGCGGGCGATGTAGCGCGAGTACGGGCTGATGCAGAAGGTGGTGAAGAAGCCGTCGCGGGCCTTGACCGCGCTGCGCAGCCGTACCTGTTCCTGGTCGACGTCAGCGATGGCGGCCCTGGCCCGGGCGCGGGCCGCGTCGTCGGCGGGGACGGTGGCGACCAGCACGCCGAGTTCGGGGCGGTGCACGGGCACCTCGGCCGCGGCGAGGTCGGCGGCGAGCAGGTCGGGCAGGTTGGCCGCGGGCTGCGGCCCGGCGGCGGGGCCGCTCGGCGCGGTCTCGTGGGGCGGGGCGGCGGCTTGGGCCTGGGCTGGTCCTGCGGGTACCGCGGCGCGGGCCGCGAGGGCGCGTATCAGGGCCGGTCTGGCCGCGGGCTGCGCGGTGAGCGCGCCGGGCGCGGCGGCGGCGGGGAAGCGGGGGTCGGTCAGGGCCAGCCGCAGGGCGTGCAGATGGCCGGTGAAGCGGCCGTCGACGAGGGCGACGCGCTGTTGCGCCGGGACTGCGGCCAGCTCGCGGGCGGCGTCGGCGGCGTCGGCCGCCGGGCGGACGTCGAAGCCGAGTGTCCGCAGGTCGTCCACGACGGACGAGCCGACGACCGGTGCACCGGTCACAATGGCGGTCGACAGTCGAACTCACTCCTTGGCAACTGGCACGGTCGCGCCGGTTCACGGCCGGTTCATGGAATGTCCGGGCAGCGGTCGTGACCAGCCCCGCCCCGCGGGCGGCGGGCAGGACGTCGGCAGAGGCTATCGGATCACCGACGGAGGCTGTTCACCGCACATTCACTTCACGATCGGGTGAACGACGGATTGGCCTGTAGCGATCATCATGGTCGATGCCCGCCGCGCTCGACAAACGCCGCTTCGCTCAGGCGGCCGATTTCCGGTCGGTAGGGTGCGGGCATGACGTGGCTGATCACCGGCGGTGCCGGATACATCGGGGCGCATGTCGTACGCGCCATGCGGGCGGCCGGTGAGCGGGTGGTCGTGGTCGACGACCTGACCGCCGGCGTCACCGAGCGGCTGCCGGCCGACGTGCCGCTGGTCCGCGGCTCGGTCCTGGACCGGGAGCTGGTGGCCCGAGTGCTGGCCGAGCACGCAGTGACGGGCGTGGTGCACCTGGCCGCGAGGAAGCAGGTGGCGGAGTCCGTCGCCCAGCCGATCCGCTACTACGAGGAGAACGTGCACGGCCTGGCCGTGCTGCTCGAAGCGGCGGTCGCCGCGGGCGTGCGGGCCTTCGTCTTCTCCTCGTCCGCCGCCGTCTACGGCATGCCGGACGTGGACCTGGTCACCGAGGCCACCCCGTGCCAGCCGATGAACCCCTACGGCGAGACCAAACTGGCCGGCGAGTGGCTGGTGCGGGCGGCGGGCGCGACGCACGGCCTGGCCACGGCCTGTCTGCGGTACTTCAACGTGGCCGGCGCGGCCAGCCCCGAACTCGCCGACACCGGGGTGTCCAACATCATCCCGATGTTCTTCGACCGGATCGCCAGCGGCCGGGCCCCGCTGGTCTTCGGCGACGACTACCCGACACCGGACGGCACCTGCGTACGGGACTACGTGCACGTGGCCGACCTGGCCGACGCCCACCTGGCCGCGGCCCGCTGGCTGGCCGGCCTGACCACGCCGCGCGACCTGACCGTGAACATCGGCACCGGCCGCGGGGTGTCGGTGCGGGAGATGGCCGAACTGGTCGCGAAGGTCACCGACCACCCGGGGCCGGTCGCCGAGGTGGCGCCCCGCAGGCCCGGGGACCCGGCGCGGGTGGTGGCGTCCGCCGAGCGGATCGCCACCGAACTCGGCTGGTCGGCCCGGCATGACGTACGGGAGATGGTCGAGTCCGCGTGGGAGGGCTGGCGCCACCACCAGAGCACGCTCCGCTGACTCACTCGGGCTCCCATCGACACACCGGGCCGCCCACCGCCCCGCCTTACCTGCACACCTGCACACCTGCACACCTGCACACCTGCACACCAGGACCGTCCCGCACCAGCCGCGCCCCCGACCCCCGTCGGCCCGGGGCGCGCCGCCGCGGGCAGCGCCCCCGCCCCCGCCCGCGGCCCCCGCCGGCCCCCGCCCCCGGGCCCGCCGCGCCCCCCCCCCCCCCCCCCGCGCCGCGGGCGGGGGGGGGGCGGCGTCGGCGAGCGCGCCGGCCCGGGCCCGGTGCCACCGCGTACGAGAGCCCGTGGGCGCGCGGCTCACCGCGGCCACGCCGCCGACGTGGGGCGGGCAGGGGCCACTGCCGCGGCGGGGCCCGCGCGGGGCGATACAGACAAGTACGGACAAGTACGAACACGTGCCGGCGGGTACTGCCGGGCACCGGTGGATGCGGGTGGTTGCGGATGAATGCCGCGGACAGGTGCAGGCAGGTACGAGCAGACGGGGGCAGGTACGGAGCGAGAGCGGGCAGCCGCGGCGCCGGCCCGAGACGGATGCGGGGCGGATACAGAGCGGACGCGGGGCAGGCACAGGGCCGCCGCCAGGCGCATGCGCACGATCCCGGCCCGTAGGGCATCCGCGCAGGTCACAGCCAATGACAACGGTATTCAGCGCCGCGTTGCATTCACCCCCCGACACCCCGTTCACTGAGATCGACGCCGCGCTGCCAGGGCCGGCCGATGACCGATGTGGAGGCATTCATGGGTGCTGGGCATCAGCACGGTCACTCCCACGCGGCCCCGCCCGCCGGGGCGACGGGCACCGCTGCCGCCGCCTACCGCGGGCGGCTGCGGATCGCGCTCGGCATCACGCTGACGGTGATGGTGCTGGAGATCCTGGGCGGGCTGCTCGCGGGGTCGCTGGCGCTGCTCGCGGACGCGGGGCACATGGCCACCGACGCGGTCGGCCTCGGCATGGCGCTGTTGGCCATCCACTTCGCGGGGCGGCCCGCGAGCCCGCGCCGCACCTTCGGCTACGCCAGGGCCGAGATCCTGGCCGCGCTCGCCAACTGTCTGCTGCTGCTCGGCGTCGGCGGCTACATCCTGTACGAGGCGGTCAGCCGCTTCCTCACCCCGGCCGAGACCGAGGGCGGGCTGACCCTGGTGTTCGGCGCGATCGGCCTGGTCGCGAACGTGATCTCGCTGTCGCTGCTGCTCCGCGGCCAGAGCGAGAGCATCAATGTGCGCGGCGCCTTCCTTGAGGTGCTGGCGGACGCGCTCGGCTCGGTGGCCGTGCTGGTCTCGGCCGGGGTGATCATGGCGTCCGGCTGGCAGGCGGCCGACCCGATCGCCTCGCTGGTCATCGGGGTCATGATCGTGCCGCGCACCTGGAAGCTGCTGCGCGAGACGCTGAACGTGCTGCTCGAAGGGGCGCCGCAGGACGTGGACACGGCCGAGGTGCGCGACCACATCCTGGCGCTGCCGGGCGTCGAGGGGCTGCACGACCTCCATGTGTGGACGATCACTTCGGGGCTGCCCGTCCTCTCAGCCCATGTCGTAGTAAGCCCGGAGGTGTTGGATTCTGTCGGTCATGAGAGGTTGCTCCATGAATTGCAGGGCTGTCTCGGCGAGCATTTCGACGTGGAGCACTGCACCTTCCAGTTGGAGCCCGGTGGGCACGCGGCGCACGAGGCTAGGTTGTGCCACTGACGCATGCCGCTGACATGCGGCAAACTGGACCGCCGAAGCCCAACGACGAGGATGGACATGCCGACCACACCCATCAACGGCCCCTCCACCGACAGTGCGGCGGCAACCGTGCCCGCCCCCGCCGCGCAACCGATCATGCTCGAACTGGTCGATGAGGCCGGCCATACGATCGGCACCGCGGAGAAGCTCTCCGCGCACCAGGCCCCCGGCCGGCTCCACCGCGCCTTCTCCGTCTTCCTCTTCGACGACCGCGGTCGTCTACTGCTCCAGCAGCGCGCGCTGAGCAAGTACCACTCCCCCGGCGTCTGGTCGAACACCTGCTGCGGCCACCCGTACCCGGACGAACCGCCGTTCGTCGCCGCCGCGCGCCGCACCGGCGAGGAGCTCGGCGCCGCGCCGCTGCTGATGCGCGAGGCGGGCCGGGTCCGCTACAACCACCCCGACCCCGCCTCCGGTCTGGTGGAGCAGGAGTACAACCACCTGTTCGCCGGGCTCATCGGGACCGATCTGCGGCCCGACCCCGAGGAGATCGCCGACACCGCGTTCGTCACGCCCGAGGAGTTGGACAAGCTGCGCGCGGAGCGGACGTTCTCGGCGTGGTTCATGGACGTGCTGGACACCGCGCGGCCGACGATCCGCGAGATTACGGGCGCTGCCGCGGGTTGGTAGCGGCCAGCGGGAGCGCGGCCCAGACGACCTTGCCGCCGCTCGCGGTGTGCTCGACGTCGTAACTGCCGCCGACCTCATCCGCTACCGCCTTGACCAGCAGCAACCCCCGCCCGCCGGTCTGGCCCTGGTCCGCGACCAGGGCCTTCGGCCGGTAGGGGTGGTTGTCCTCGACGGCGACCTTGACCCACTGCGGTCCGATGGAGACCTCGATCGCGATCTCCGGTGAGAGCAGCGCGGCGTGCTTGACCGCGTTGGTGACCAGTTCGGAGGCGATCAGCAGCAGGGACTGGAGGATCTCGTCGGCGACGGGAACGCGCTGGTTCCTGAGCAGGTCGCGCACGGCGTGCCGGGCCTGGGGCACGGCGGCCTCCTCGGTCTTGGCCGTGAACCGCCACACGCCCTCGTACGCAATGGGTCTCCGGGGCGGGGCCTGCCCTGGGTCAGGCGGGACGCTCCCGAGAATCTCCATGTCCGATACCCACCCATCTAGCACTGCCGTAGCTCGACATTCGTGACGAGTGTTAGGAGTGCGCGGGGTGGCGCCGACCAACTGAACACAAGTCGGCGTCTATCGACACTTTTTGACCGGGTGGCGTTGGCGGGTTTACTAGTGCGACGCATTGTGTCCGCCCAGCCGGGAGCACCTTGATCGTCTCGGGGCGGCTCATGGGGCACGCGTCCGCGTCCGGACCGCACCGTCCGTCGGCGCCGTCGCACACACCGACCGGGTGACGCGCCTCGGTGGTACGGGCCGGGCGCGGGCGAGCCCTGACGCGGCGGCGGGTTCGGGGGTCGGCTCCGTACGAGCCCCGTCGGAACGGGCCGCGCGCCGGCCGGCCGTCGCGGCTGGATCGAGCCCGTCGCGGCGCCGTCCCGCCGGGGCCGACCACACTCGTCCGGGTGGTCCTGGCGCTCGCACTCTCCCGCCACACCCACCCCCACTGCGCCGCGCACCCCCTACGCGATGCGCCGTTCGCACCCCGAAATGCGTCTCCCGCCGGCCGCCAACCCGTCTCCGACCAGGCACATCGCCCCTTCTGAACGTCAGTGAGAACTTTGTTCCAGGGTTGGCCGCCGGATGAGTGATCTCTTCCACTCAGCAGACGATGGGATCTTCGTCGTAGCCTTCCAGCCACCCGGATACGATCCGCGCATGGAGCCTTGCCTGCTGTATTCGGTCACCGACGGCATCGCGACCGTCATGATCCACAACCCCACCAAGCGCAATGCCATGACGTACGACATGTGGCGCGAACTACCCCCCCTGCTCGACAAGCTCACGGTCGATCCGCACGTGCGGGCGCTGGTGCTGACGGGCGACGGCGACACCTTCTGTGCAGGCGCGGACATCGGCTCCCTGATCGAGCGGGGCGAGGAGGCCCAAGGGCTCGCGGTGACGGCCGAAGAAGCGCTCGCCGCCTTCCCCAAGCCCACCCTCGCCGCGGTGCGCGGATTCTGCGTGGGCGGCGGCTGCCAGTTGGCCGCCGCCTGTGACCTGCGCTTCGCCACCAGCGACAGCGCCTTCGGCATCACGCCGGCCAAGCTCGGCATCGTCTACCCCGCCTCGTCCACCGCCCGGCTGGTGGGCCTGGTGGGGCAGGCCACCGCCAAGCACTTGTTGTTCTCGGCCGAGTTGATCAACGCCCAGCGTGCTCATCTGCGCGGCCTGGTGGACGAGGTCTTCGCACCGGAGGACTTCGACCACGAGGTGGCCCACTTCGCGCGCGTACTGGCCTCCCGCTCGCAGCTCACGCAGGCCGCGGCGAAGGAGTTCATCGCCGGCGTGGTGGACCCCGACCGCATCGCCTACTGGACCGAGCAGGCGCGTACCAGCGACGACACCGGCGAGGGGGTCACCGCCTTCCTGGAGCGCCGGGCGCCGCGCTTCCAGTGGACGCTTCCGGCCAGCTAACTGACAGCGGCCGGCCGCATCTCCGGCACCGCTTCCGGCCATGGCTACCTGCCGGTAGCGTGCGCGGCATGACCTCACTGCCCGAGCGCGCCGTCCGGCGCTGCTACCGCGTCCTCAACCCGCTGCACTCCTGTACGTACTTCGCTCCCGAGACCGCCGAGGAGCTGGGGCAACTCGGCGTCAAGGAACCGCGAGGCGTCTACTTCGCCGCCCGCTCGGCCCCGCTGGGCCGGGTGGGCGCCGCAGTGGTCACCGCGACGTTCTACGGGTTCAAGCACGAACTGGTCGCCCAACACCTGCCCGGCGTGTGGGACGTGACGACGCCCGAGGCGGCGATCGAGGCCCGCTACACCGCGGTCGACGCGGCGCTGCACCGGCTGCTCGGGGCGGACGCTGCGGCCTCCGCCGAACTGGCGGAGGCCGCCGAACTCGCGGTGCGCGCCACCGAGGCGTGCAGCCGCGCCGCCCGTCCGCTGTACGCGGCGCACGCCGAGATCCCCATACCGCAGAGCCCCGTCCTGGCACTGTGGCACGCGACGACGCTGCTGCGCGAGCACCGCGGCGACGGCCATCTGGCGCTGCTCGTCGACGCCGAACTCGACGGCCTGGAGTCGGTGGTCTCACACTCGGCCAGCGATCACGGGATGAACCCCGAGTGGGCCCGTGAGATGCGCGGCTGGTCCGAGGAGGAGTGGGCGGCTGCCGAGGACCGGCTGCGCGAGCGCGGCCTGTTGGCGGCCGACGGGACGCTGACCGAGGCCGGCAGCGACCTGCGCAAGGACCTGGAGAACCAGACCGACCGGCTGGACCGGGCACCGTACGAGCACCTCGGCGCGGCGGGCGTCGAGCGGCTGACGGAGCTCGCCTCGACGTTCGCGGCGACGCTGGTGGCCGGGGGCGCCTTCCCCGCCGACCTCTTCCCCAAGCGCTGACCCGCGGGCCGTCGGCCGGGGACGGACCGGCCGCGGCACACCGGCGCCCGGGGCCGAACGGGGCACGCCGAGGCCGGTATTGGGCGGGTCAGGTGCGCGCAGATCGGTTTATCCGGGACGTCCCGGGTACTCGGGTTTCGGCAGGCGGCGTTCTGACGGGCGCGTCGTCGATGCGGACGAGACAGGAGCCCGAGACGGAAACCGAAGCCGAGGAGGAAGTGCCGCCTTCCGTGCCATCGCCGATGTCCTCCGTGCCGTGGGCGGCACGCTGGCCGCAGTCGTGACGCTCCCCTTCCGGGCCCTCGCCCGGCTGTTCGGCGCGGCGTCTGGCGGCGGCCCACGCCGCCGCAGGGTGTGAGCGCGCGCCGGTGGGTGACCACCTGACCCCGCCCGCGCACCGCCACACCCACGCAGCACACCGCAGCCGCCCGGCACCACGCCGGGCGCGGGGGGGTTTACACCAGGGCCCCCCCACGGGCCGGGCGGCGCTGCGCGGAGGGGGG
>NZ_JBEHZD010000161.1:0-14201 GCF_040240285.1 Streptomyces sp. HSW2009
ACCCGCTTCTTGCGGCGACGCTCATTGCCGTCCGCGTCGATGACGGGGAGCTCACTGGAGTCCCCGGACGCCTCGGCCGCGTCCTTGTCGTTCATCCACCGACCGTCGGTCACGTCCAGCCAGTAGCCGGGCGGCTCGTCGTTCTTGGCGCGCACACGGCCCGTGTTGGTGATACGCACCGTCGCCGAGTCGCCGTACGCGAGCTCGGCCAGGGGGGCACCCTGCGCATCGGCGACAGCGGCATTCAGACGACCGCTGCGGTCCGCGTGCCCACCGTGGTCGTGAAAGCGGTAGGACGTCTCCAGCCTGAAGCCGGCGCGACGTCGCTCCTCCTCGTCGGAGGAGATCCGCTCGCGACGGGTGGTGTACACGGTGTGCAGTTGCAGTAGGCCGTAGGTGGCCGCGCCCAATCGCTCGTTGCACATTTGGCACTTGTCCGGCCGCGCTTGCGGCTCGTGGTGATAGCCACAGTGGGCGCAGCGCAGCGCCTCGCTCGTCGCGAGATCCCCCGACGACTCGGGAGGCAGCTGCACGCGCGTCACCTGGTAGCGGGCACCCTCGTGGTAGATGAGTGCGCCCGGGCCGAACTCGCGGATGGCGAGGAAGCGGGGCCGCTGCAGGAAGTCGCCGTCGCCGCGCCGTCGTCCCACCATGGGGATATAAGCGGCGAGCGGAAGCCGCGGGAAGCTGTAGCCGGGGAGAAACCCTTCCGAGGCGAGGTAGCGGTACGGGTTGAAGTCCGAGAGGACCGACTTGCTGTCGGCACTCTCATTCATGAGCAGGTTGAGCTGTGTCTCGGCCTCGCGGCGGCGGGCATTGGCGCGGTTCCGGTCGCCCTCGGTGAGGCTGTAGTCCAGTCTGCGACGGTTCTGGATGAACTGGTCGTCCAAGGCGGAACGGAAGAGCTTGCGCCAGCGGTCGAAGGCTCGGTCGAACCGCTCGGGCACCGTCCGCACCCGGTCCTGGAGCCATTCGTCGTACCACCAGGTGGTGTCGGCGAATTCGGGCAGCAGCGGTCCGAAGACGCGCAGCGCGGCCTCGACGGTTCGCCGTTGCGCGGACTCGTCGTAGGACTTGCCGCGGATCTGCGAGTGGAGATCGAGGACGGGGTCGGGGCGTTCGCTCGTCTCCGGATACGAGACATCGAGCACTTCGGGCACTGACCGGCCCAGTTTGAGTCCGGCCTCGGCGATCCAGATGCCCTGGAGGTGGGAGAGGACCAGGTCCTCGTTGGCCAGATCGAGACGTGGCCGGATGACCGAGCCGGCGACCATGCGCTGCGAGTGCCGGAAGTAGTACTGGTCATGGCTGTTGCCCGTCGCGCAGTATGTCGTGACCAGAGCGGGCTGGCCACTTCGGCCCGCACGTCCCGAACGCTGCGCGTAATTGGCGGGCGTCGGCGGCACATTGCGCATCATCACCGCGTTCAGCGACGAGATGTCGACGCCGAGCTCCATCGTCGGCGAGCAGTACAGGAGCTTCAACTCGGCCTTACGGAAGGCCTCTTCGCGCCTCTCCCGCTCCTCGGGGCTTACCTGGGCGGTGTGCTCACGGGCGAAGAGGCCGGACAGCGCCTGAGCGGCATCCCGGTACAGATCGCGGAAGAACGTGTTCACCCGCGGCCCGTCGCCGCTCTGGTACGTGCGGGTCAAAGGGTCGTGCGTGCCCCGCTCGCCCTTTCCGGCGCGCCAGATCAGTGACTGGGCCGCCACCCGGTAGCCCGTAGGCACGGGAGTGGCGGACTTGCGGTAGTGGCCCGGGCGGTGCGGCGTCTCCGCGACCTCCTTGACGAGACCGGCCTGGGTGAGGACCTTCAGCAACTCCTCGATGATCAGTTGCAGGTCGCTGGTGTCGAGATCTCGGAACGACCGGTCAGCTCGGCGGAGGTACTTGCCGTACTTGCCCCGGGCCGACAGGAAGAGCGCCGACCGTTCCAGCCCGGGGCGTGACGGATGCGGAAAGGCCGTTCCCACCTTCGGCTTGTCCGCGGGGGCAAGCACCCACGGATCCACCAGGCGTTCCTCGCTGGCGCGCTGCAGGGAGTCGAAGTCGTCTCTGAAGTACGCCACGTCGATCGCCAGCGAACGCCGCATCTCATCCAGCAAGGTCCGCATGAGCTCGGTGCGCAGGTCGGGATCGGCGTCGCGTAGTTCTTGATGCGTACCAGACCACCGGCCCTGCGCCGAGGCGAGCCAGCCCAGGTCCTCGTAATCGATCTCCAGCAGGCCGGTCTGCTCCAGGTTGGGCATCGTGACGCGCCAGCCCCGCTCCAGGTCCAGGTAGAGGCGGAAGGCGATGACATCGCGGAGGGTCCGCGCGGCGTTGCGGGCGAGTGCGGGTGCCAGACCTGCCTCGCCGGTGTAGTCACCAGGTTCGAGTGCCAGGGCGTCACCGACGCGAGCCGCCAGTTCTTCGTGGTGGATGCCGTCCTCGCCGGCATCGACCGCAGCACGGTACAGGGCGCCGCGCAGCTGGGTGATCTGAACGAAGTCGTTGAAGTGTCCCGCCTGAAGCGACGCGTCCTGGCGGTTGTCCACGAAGGTGAGGAGTTTACGCGCTTCCTCGTCCAGGGCCTCGGCGGGAACCGCTCGCAAGGACTTCACGACAGAAGCCGAGATCAGCGAAGTGGCAGAAGAGCGGCCTTCCTGGTCGAGCGTCGCCAGCTTGGCGAAATCCCGCCCGCGGGTCTGTTCGTATGCCACCCCACAGTGCACACAGAAAAGGAAGGGGGAAGGGATGAACGCGGCCGCGAGGTCGCCCTTGCCTTCGTAGCCGTGGGCATCGACCGTGACAGCACGGGGAACACGGTCGCGGTAGGCCTTCTTGACCACCTCCTGGCCCTTGTCGTCCAGCTCCAGCCAGGACTCGGGCAGTCGACGGTCGTCCACCGCGTACTGCACGGTGGACGGCCAGGGACGGTCGTGGTCGACGTACAAGTAGCCGTCGCCCTGTCGGCCGCCTGTGGCGCTGGTGTCGCGACGCGCTTCGTAGCGGACTTCGCCATCCTTCTCTGTGCGCCACACCGTCAGGTACTCCTGACCGCATTCGCGACAGAAGGCCAGCGGCATCAGCAACTTGCCCGTGCTCCCCGGCAACTCGATCTGGTAGGAGCGGGTCAGGCGGCGCGAGAGTTTGTCCTCCAGCGTGACGTAGACGGTGTCACCCTTGGAAAGGAACTGATGTAGCCGGAACGCGAACAGCGGCCGCTCGGTCACCGGGTGCAAGGCTTGTGAACCGGCCTCCAGAGTGGCGCGGATAGCGGCTGCGCACTGCTCGGCGCCCACCCCGGATGCTTCCTCAAGTTCCTCGGCCGCGACTTCGATCTTCGTCGGCTGCCTGCGTACGAGGCGACTTCCTTCCCGAGCCAGCCCGAAACGGGACTCGATCCAGCGCGCCAGCGGGTCGTGGACGAGATCGGCGTACGCGCGGGGTGCGGCCGGAGCCTGAAGACGCTCGGGCGGGATCGATTCCGGCGCCTCGTCCGTCGCGCGGACCAAGGTCTCGACGATCACGTTGCCGGCCTTGACCTGTGTCCCGAACAAGGTGGACGCGGTATCCGCGACCACCTTGCGCTGATCGTCGACCGTCCCCTCGGTGGACATCGTGGCGGACGTCCCCACGCACTGTAGTCGTTCGGCCCGGCACGCCTCACGCACCCGCCGGATCAGCAGCGCGACGTCCGCGCCCTGTCTGCCGCGGTAGGTGTGCAGTTCATCGAAGACTAGGAACTCAAGGCCACTCGCCATGGAAATGAGGCTGTCCCGGTCATCGGGGCGGGTGAGCATCAGCTCCAGCATGACGTAGTTCGTGAGCAGGATGTCCGGCGGATTCTTCCGGATCTCCCTGCGGCGTTCGTCGTCCTCCTGGCCCGTGTAGCGGGCGAAGGTCACCGGTTCATGCCCAGCGCCGTACCCGTCACGCAGGTACTTCTCCAGCTCCTTCAACTGGCTGTTGGCGAGGGCGTTCATCGGATACACGATGATGGCCCGGACCCGTTTGGCTGCCTGTGGTCCCTCTTCCGCGCGTTGCCGGAGCACCCTGTCGACGATCGGCACGATGTAGGAGAGCGACTTACCAGAACCCGTACCAGTGGTCAGAACGTACGACTCGCCCGAGCGGGCTGCTTCGACGGCTTCGCGCTGGTGCTGGTGCAGTGTCAGAGGCCGCCCGTCCGCGGTGCTGCCGCCAGGTGTCTTGCCGGCTTGGAAGATACGCGTGCACTCCTCGTGCACGATTCCATCCCCGGCGAGCTCCAGTACTGTGCCGCCCGTCGCGAAGAACGGATTGAGCGACAGCCAGGGGTCCGGCCACTGCGACTTGGCGTTTATGTCCTCCTCGACCAGCGCGGCGATCCGATCGTCGCGAATCACGGTGCCGCCCTCAGTGAAGGAGCGGTAGTCCTTGATCAGGGCGCGGTGGACCCCGAACACGTCCATGCCAGGACGGTTCGGTCCACTCCTGCGCGCTGCATCGTCCACGACCGGTGTCATGGGCGGCGCAGCCCGAGGAACTGCGAACCGAAGAGGGCGGACCGGGTCGAGCGCGCTCCACCGAGACGAGGACGACACCGCCGCGGTGCCCGTGTCGTCACCGGTGGCGGTCAGCGGCATCAGAGCGTCGCGTACGGCGATCGCATCTGCGGGGCGATCGGCCGGGTTCTTCGCCAGAAGTCGGTCCACCAGGCGCGCCAGCTCGGCCGGTACCGACGGCCGGATCACGCGCACGGACGTGGGTACCTCGTCCACGTGTTTGCGGCCGAGTTCGTACGCGGACCCACTCGTGAACGGAGGAATTCCGGTGAGCATCTCGTACAGGACGCAACCCAGCGCGTACAGGTCGGCGGCTTGTGTCACCTGCTTCGCCTCGAACTGCTCCGGTGCCATGTAGCGTGCTGTGCCGACGGCGACACCCGTACTGGTGAGACGTGTGTTCAGGGGGTCGTCGATGATCCGCCCCATACCGAAGTCCAGCACCTTGACCAGGCCGTTTGCGGTTAGCATGACATTGGCGGGCTTGAGGTCACGGTGGACGACATTGGCGGCGTGGGCCGCCGCGAGGCCCGCAGCGATCTGTGCCCCGGTTGCTGCCGCCCACGACAGGGGAAGCTGCCGTTCCTCGTCGACCAGGTCCCGAAGGGTTCCGCCCTCCAGATATTCCATGACGAGGTACGGACGGTCCGTTTCCGCACCGTCGACACCTCCATCGATGAGGCGTGTCAGGTTCGGATGATCCAGTCGGCTCATGATCCGTACTTCGCGAGCGAAGCGATCCATGGCCTTCGCGCCGCTGGCGGTATCGATCAGAGCGCCGGAGCGGTGACGGAGCATGGTCTTCACCGCGACGGTCCGCCCTGGACCACCCGCCGGCGCGTGCAGGTCCTCGGCCTTGCGGACCTCGCCCATGTTCCCGGCGCCGATCACATCCATGACCCGAAAACGATTCCCGATCAGCCACTCGGTCACTGACGAACCCTCCGTACCTTCCCACCCCGTGTCGCGGTCACCTCATCCCCCTCGGTGGAGTCGCCCTCGCAGCGCCGGCTCATTCACACATGCCAGGTGCATAGTGACAGAGAGTTCACGCCACGAACCAGGCGGTGCCGACCCGTGGCTCTCTCTGTTCGGTTGTCTCATCCTATTGCCCTCGTTCGGCAGGATTCGCGCCGCGGCGGACGGGCCAGGTGGCGACCGGAGGCCCTGGGGAATTTTCTGTGCCGAGGGTTGTCTGATGTTGCGGCTGCTGGGTCCTGGCGTTCCGAGTGCCGACGCGCGGGCGGGGACGATCAGCAGGACGACCGGCCGGGGGCGCCAGTAGGGAATCTGCTCACGTCCCGGCTGGGCCGGCAGCGGAAGAGGTCACTGCCAGCGACGCCTTCAAGCGGATTTCCAGCAAAGGTCGTGTCCGCCAAGCTCTCGGGCGTGGTCACCGAGGACGACGACCCGAACCGTCTTCTCGGTTGCCCCAACCAGTACACCAGCAAGATCACGTTCATGGACTCCCGCATCAAGGTCGACGACGTCGCCGGCGCGGAGCCCGGCAGCATCGGGCTCGGCAGAGCGATCGAGGTCTTCACGACCGGGGCCGATGCCCAGGCCCGCGCCGACTACATCCAGAAGGTCGCCAAGGGCATGCCCATGCCCGCCGAGTACGACTTCGTCAGCGGCACCGTACTGATCCGCGTCAGCCACTACCTCACCCCGGCCCAGGCTGCCGACTACAAGACCACGGCCGGCGCCCTCGGGTAGGCGTCACCGCATCGACGGCTGTGCAACTTGCCCCCACTGGTCGGCGACGCTGCGGCGTGCTGGTGTCCACGCGTCAGAAGCGCTGTCCGGCAGGCCGCTGAGAGCGGGGCCGCAGTGGAGAACGCCTACCTCATCGAAGACTGCGATGGGCCTGCTCGGGCGATGGGCCCGCCGGGTCCCGATGCGCCGGCCTCGCCCCTCCCTCCCCTCATATTGCATCGACCAGTCCAAAACCTGCTACCGTACGGGCATGGCCCGACCCAGGATGTTTGATGAGGAGCGGGCTCTGGATGCTGCGGTGTGGGCGTTTTGGGTGAAGGGGTATGAGGCCACTTCCACTCAGGATCTCTGCCGGGCTACGGGGCTCGGGCGGAGCAGTATTTACAACACGTTCAGTAGTAAGCATGAGCTTTTTACGCGGGCCTTGGTTCGGTATACCGAGGGGATGACCGCGGTGCAGGTGGGGATTTTGGGGGATGTGGAGCGGTCGGCTCGGGAGCGGCTTCGGGCGTTGTTTGAGTTGGTTATTGATGGGGAGTTCGAGCGGCGGGTTGAGGGGCGGAGCGTGGGGTGTCTGACCGTCAATGCCACCGTGGAGCTCGCCGGGTGTGACCCGGAGGTCGCGGCGATTTTGGAGCGGGATCTGGAATTGCGGCTCGCCTCCTTGCGGGAGGTCGTTGAGGTGGGGCAGCGGGCCGGGGAGTTCTCTTCGGGGCGGGATGCCGAATCGTTGGCCAGGTTCCTCAATGCAGTGATTGGCGGCATGCGGGTTTCTGCCCAGGGGGGTGCGGATCGAGCCGTGTTGGAGGGGATTGCTGAGACTGCGTTTGTTGCGTTGGGGTGAGGTTGGCCAGTTGGCGGCGGTGGGGTGGGCTGTGGTGTGTGTTCTTTCGGGTGAGCTCTTCTCGTGTTTTTAATTTTGTCGGCGTGAGGGCGGCTTTCTTTTTTGTATTTGTTTTGTACTGATCCATCTAAAACTTTTCTCCAGTGTGGTCTCGTTCTTTTTCTATTTCGGGAGTGGAATTTCGTGCCTCGTGCCATCTATGTGCTTGCCCTGGGGATTTTCTCCATGGTGACCAGTGAGTTCGTCGTTGCCGGGTTGATGCCGCAGATGGCTGATGGTCTTGGCGTCAGTGTGGCGCAGGTGGGGTATTTGATCACGGCGTTCGCCGTTGCCATGGCGTTCGGTGGGCCCTTTCTTACGATCGCCCTGTTGAAGATGGAGCAGAAGTCGGCGTTGTTGGTGTTGTTCGCCGTCTTTCTGGCGGGCAATGTGCTGGCGGCCACGGCCGGTTCGTACGCGGTGATGCTGGTGGCCCGGGTGGTGACGGGAGTGGCGTCGCAGGCGTTCTTCGGGGTGTCGCTCTCGCTGTGTGCGCGGCTGACGCGGCCGGAGCAGCGGGGGCGGGCCATGGGGGTGGCGATGAACGGGTTGATGCTCGGCACCCTGCTCGGGCTGCCGCTGTCCACGCTGGTGGGGGAGCACTTCGGGTGGCGGGCTGCCTTCTGGGTGATCTCCGGGCTGGCGGTGCTGGCGGCCCTGTGCACGCTCATCGGCGTACCGGCTCTTCAACGTGCCGATGACGGTGGCAACTTGCGGAGCGAGGCGGAGGTGCTGCGGAGTCCGCGGCTGTGGCTGGTGCTTTCTACCTCCACGCTGATCATCGGGGCCACGTTCGCCGCGTTCAGCTACTTCAATCCGATCCTCACCGAGGTCACCGGCTTCGCCGACGGGACCGTACCGCTGCTGCTCGTGGCGTACGGGGCGGCGACCGTGGTGGGGAACAGCGTCGTGGGGCGGCTCGCCGATCGGCACACCCTGGCCGTGTTGCTCGGCGGGTTGGCGCTGAACGTGGTCTTCCTGACCGGGTTCGCGCTGTGGGCGCAGGCCAAGGTGCCGGCCGTGGTGTTCATGATGGGCATCGGGCTGGTCGGCGTGACGATGAATCCGGCGATGATCACCCGGGTGCAGCGGATGGGGAATTCTGGAGCGTTGCTGAATAGCGTGCACTCGTCGTTCATCACGTTCGGGATCATCATCGGATCGGCCGTCGGCGGCCTCGGTATCAACCACTTCGGGCTGCGCGCACCGGTGTGGCTCGGGGTCGCCCTGGCCGTCGCCGGCATCGCCACGCTCCTGCCTGACCTGCGGCGCTGGCGGGCTGGTGGGGAGTTGGAGAGTCGGCCGGTGGTGTCTGCTGGGCCCGCTGAGGTGTCTGCGCCGTCTGCGGCTTCCGCGGCGTCTGGCGAATCCGTCGCGGCTTCGGGTGTGGAGCTCGGTGCGGTGGGTGCCAAGGTGGGGCAGGAGTGTTCTGTGGGGCGGTGAGGTTCCCCGCACCCCGCACCTCCACCATCCCTGGGCTTCCGCGCCCGGTCTCTATGCCTCCGCGCCCCGCGGCCCCGTGTCCCCGCACCTCGTCGTTCAGGCGCGGGGACACGGGGCCTGCGGGGGCGTACGGGCTAGGCCTCGTACTCGCCCTGGGTGAGCAACTTGGCGATGCCTTCGTGGAGTTCGGGGGAGAGGTGGGTGTGCCAGCGGGTGGACGCTTCGGTGGTCAGTTCGCGGGTCCACTGCCAGCTCTGCCGGGCCGCCGCGCGGACCTCGGGGAGCAGGGCCGGGGCGGTGGTGGCGCGGTAGCGGGCCAGGTCGGCGGGCGGCAGGTCGGATTCCATGGCGCGGCTTGGGGTGAGCCAGTGTGCGGTCGTGTCGCGGAGCAGGCGGCAGAGTTGGAGTTGGTGCGGGGCGACGACCGTGTGCAGCAGGGCGTGGGCGCGGCCGGTCTCGCCGCGGGCCAGGACGTGGGCGAGCATCAGCGTCCAGTTCGCCAGCTCGTCGCTGAGCTGCTGGGCGGTCCCGGCGGGCTCCGGCGCCTGGAAGGTGGCGAGTACGCGGGCAGCTTCCGTCAACTTGCCGTCGCGATCGAGGAGTACGGCCGCTTCCGGTCGTGGCAGGTGTACCAGCCCCTGCCACGAGGCGATCTCCGCGACGCCGGTGGAGGCCGCGGTGAAGTGGAACTCGCCGCGCATCAGGTCGTCGAAGACGACCGCGAAGACGCCGTACGCATTGGTGTACGCGAGGTGCAGCGGGGCGATCCGTTCGACGAAGGCGCGGGCGTCGAAGTCGGCGACGGCGTCATCGGCGACGTACAGATACGCCTCGATGTCGGAGTACGCGTCGGCCTCGCCGACCGTCCACGAGCCGTACAACAGCACGCCGGTCAGCCGGGGTTCGGCCGCGGCGACCTCCCGCAGGCGGTCGATGCGGCGGTCGAGTGCGGGCGAGGCGGACGGGGCGGACGCGGTGGGCGCGGGGGGCGCGGGGGGTGTGCTCGGGTTCGCTGCCGGCTGCTCGTGGGTGGCGGTCGACACCGGGGAGTGCGGTGTGCGCGGGGTACGGGCGTTGAAGGCCATGCGGAGTTCTCCTGAGACGGCATGCGGGCGGCCGTGGGCTCGGGGCATGCGGGTGTGCGGACGGTGGGCCGGGGCCGTGGTGGCCGGGCCCTACTGCTGGCGCGTTGTGTCCGCGTTGCTCAGGAAACACCCATGGCGGCAGCTTAGGGTGCGTCGGCCGATGGGGCGAGTGGGTTGGTCGGGTGCGGGTGTGCGGGCCGCCCTCGTGGGTTGGCCAGGGTTGGGCTGCCTGGGCTGGCCTGGGTTGCCTGGGCTGGCTTGGGTTGGCCGGGCTGGGTTGGACGGGTTGGGCCGGGCTGGGTTGGGTTGGGTTGGGTTGGACGCGCCCAGGCCCGGGCCCGCACCCCGTACCCCGGGCCCGCACTCGCACCCAGGCCCGGACCCGTACCCCGGGCCCCGGGCCCGCACCCGCACCCACACCCCGGCCCGGGTGGGGTGGGAGCGAGCCCGGGTGGCGCCGAGGAGGTGGCGCCCAAGAGGCGGCGGGGTCAGGCGCTGTGCGCCGTCGAGTGGGTGGTGTCGGGCTTGCGGAACTGTTCGATCAGGGCCGCGTAGCTGGAGGTGCCGTGACCGGCGGCGATCGCCCTGGAGGCGAGGTCCTTGACGAAGTGCGGCAGTGCGGTGGGGATGCCGCTCGCCTCGCTCTCGTGGATGAGGTGGTCCATCGTCGCCAGGTGGGTGTCGATCTTCGCGTCGTCCGCGGGGTAGGCGCCGGCGTCGATCTGGGTGGCGTACGCGGAGACGAAGCCGGTGACCGAGGCGAGCCACTGGTTGGCGAAGGGCGCGAACTCGGTGGCGGGGACGCCCGCCGAGCCGAGCAGGGCCGCGCCGTGCAGGAAGCTGTTGAGCGTGCCCCACATCAGGCCGAGCAGGGCCACGTCGTACAGCGACGACAGGCCGTGGTCGGCGCCGAGGTGGGTGGTGCCGGCGGGGGCGAGGGCGCGGAGGGCGGGTTCGGCCGCCTCGTAACGCGCGCGCTCGCCCGCGTACAGGATGAATGCGTGAGGGGTGCCGATGACCGGCGGGATGGCCATGATCGCGCCGTCCAGATAGCCGATGCCGCGCTCGGCCGCCCACTCGGCGAACTCCCTGGCCTGCGCGGACGAGCCGGAGGTGAGGTTGATCAGGGTCCGGTCGCGGAGCGCGTCGGCGAGCGGTTCGAGCAGGGCGCGCGCGGCGTCGTACTCGGTGAGGCAGACGATCACCAAGTCGCTCGCGGTGACCGCTTCGTGGGCGGTCGGGGCGAGCGTCGCGCCGCTGGTGACGAGGTCGGCGGCCTTGCTCGGGGTCCGGTTCCACACGGTCGTGGAATGGCCGGCGGACAGGACGGCAGCGGCCAGCGCCTGCCCCATCAGGCCGAGGCCGAGCACGCTCACCGCCGGTCGCGCCGCGTCGGCCGCGGGCTGGTCCGCGGTGGTGGTGTGGGTGGGAGTGGGGCGCTGGGTGCTCATGGTGTGCGGTGCTCCTGTGGTGGAGGGGAGGGGAGGGGATTGGGGGAGTGGTGGTAGCTGGCGCTGGTGCCGATGTGGTGTGTCGGGTGCGTCCCGTTTGTCGTACGGGCGTTGGTGGCGTACGCGGGGGTGCGGGACACCGGCGCAGGGCGTGGTTGGGTACCGGGACAGCCCGGTTGACCTGCGGGTTTTTGGGGCTTCGGAGTGCTGGGGCCCCGTTGACAGCTACGCTCGCACGGGCCTGGCCGGGCGGACAGTGGCAGGAGTGCCGGCACACGCAAAATTCCTGCCACGGGTGGTCGAGCCTTTGTGGATGTGGGTGCCGGGCGGGCACGTATGGCCAGGTGGCGCGGGGTGGTGGGGCTCGGGGCGGGGCCGTTGTCAGTGCCGTGTCGTACGGTGCGAACCATGGACGAACGGCTCTTCGCCTTCCGCGTCTTCCGCCGCACCGGGCGCGGGATCAGGGCACGTGGCAGTGGTGTGCGCGACAGCGGTGCGGGCGGCTGCGGCGCGCCGGGAAGTGGCGCGTGGGGATGCGGCGTGCGGGGAAGCGGCGTGCGGGGAAGCGGCGTGCGTGAGCGCGGCGCGCGGGGCGGTGGTGCGTACGGGAGCGATATGTGCGGGAGCGGCGCGTACGGGGTTGGTGGCTGTGGGGGTGGCGCGGGTGGCCGCGGCGTGTGTGGGGGTGGCGCGTGAGGCCCGGGACGGTGGCCGTCGCGGTCGTGGACGACGTGTCTGTGCCGCCGTGGGACCTCTATGAACTGGCCATTGCCTGCTCGGTGTTCGGCAAGCCGCAGCCGGACCTGAGCGAGGAGTGGTACGAGCTGCGGCTGTGTTCCGCGCATCCGCTGCCGGCCGCGGAGCCGATAGCGGACGGGGCGGGAACAACGGCGGGGGCAGCGGCGGGGGCGGGTGCGGCGCGGGTGTCCTGGCCGGCCTGGGACGGCTTCGCGCTGCGGACGCCGTACGGGCTCGACGCGCTGGCCACGGCGGACACGGTGATCGTCCCCTCGGTGCCGATGGAGGTCGTGGACGAGGGAGCGCCGGTCCCGGCCGACCTGGTGGCCGCGCTGCGGCTGGCGGCGGAGTCGGGGGCGCGCATGGTGTCGCTGTGCACCGGGGCGTTCGCGCTGGCCGAGGCGGGGCTGTTGGACGGGCGCCGGGCGACCGCGCACTGGATGCACACCGATGACCTGGCCCGCCGGTATCCCCAGGTCCTGGTGGACGACTCGGTGTTGTACGTGGACGACGGGGACGTGTTGACCAGTGCCGGGATGACCGCGGGCCTCGATCTCTGTCTGCATCTGGTGCGCAGTGACCTCGGGGCGCGGGTGGCGGGGCAGTTGGCGCGGCGGATGGTGGTGCCCGCGCACCGGGCCGGTGGGCAGGCGCAGTTCATCGACCTGTCCATACCGGCGACCGAGGAGGCGGGGCTCGGCCCGGTGCTCCAGTGGGCGACGGAGCGGCTGCACGAACCGCTGACCGTGCACGACCTGGCCAGGCAGGCGGGGATGAGCCCGCGCACGTTCTTCCGCCAGCTCCAGGCGGCGACCGGGACCACCCCGCTGAAGTGGCTGCTCAACGAGCGGCTCGCGCGCGCCCAGACGTTGCTCGAATCCACCGACCTCTCCATCGAGCAGGTGGCCGAGCGCAGTGGCCTGGGCAGTGCGGCCAACCTCCGGCGCCACTTCGGCCTGCATGTCGGCGTGGCGCCGCGGGAGTACCGGAAGGCGTTCGCGGGGGCGCGGGGGTAGCTCGGCGCGGGCCCGCGCCAGCCGGTGCGGGGCCGTGTTGGCCAGGCGTCAGCTCGTACGAGCCTGTGCTAGCCGCGAGCCGCGAGCCGGTGAAAGCTCGTACGGGGCCCTGCAAGCCGGCGAAAGCCCCGTACGAGCCTGGGCAGGCCGCGTCAGCCCGTACGCCCGTACGAGCCGCAAGCCGGCGGTCAGCCCGTACGAGCCCTGCCCGGCCCGTGTGCCGGCTCGTGTGGGCTCCATGGCCGCGGCCTGCGCCCGCCCAGGGCCCACCGAGGCCCGGCCGCGCCCGGGCCCGGCCGCCCCAGCAGCCCCGCACGCCGTGCGATGCGTACGGCGCCTCACCGCAGCTTCGGCTTGCCCTTCTCGTACAGCCAGGCGTGGAAGAGGTCGCTCAGGTCGCGGTGGGCCAGGCGTTCGGCCAGGGCGATGAAGTCCTTGGTGGCGACGGTGGCGTGGCGGTGTTCGGCGGTCCAGGTGTGGAGGAGGGCGAAGAAGGTGCGGTCGCCGATGGTTTGGCGCAGGCGGTGCAGGGTCATCGCGCCGCGCCCGTACACCGGCGGGTCCAGGAGGCGGGCCGGGTCCGGCGGGGTGCCGGGCGGGAAGGCCCAGATGCCTTCGCTCTGGTGGTCGGAGCCGTCGTAGTAGTCGCGGAAGATCGCGTCGGCGGTGCGGCCTGTGGGGTCGCGCTCGGCCTCCCACAGCCACTCGGCGTAGGTGGCGAAACCCTCGTTCAGCCAGACGTCGCCCCAGGTCCGCGGGGTGAGCGAGTCGCCGAACCACTGGTGCGCCAGCTCGTGGACCTGGAGGTAGGCGTCGGGCGCCGAGCTGTAGTACGGCTTGGTCTGGGTCTCCAGGGCGTACCCCAGGTCGGGCGTGTCGTCGACGATGGCGCCGGTGGAGGAGAACGGGTACGGGCCGAACACGCCGGTCGACCAGTCCATGACCTCGGTCAGATCGTCCGCGACGCCCGCGCTGTCCGCGGCCTGGGCGGGGTCGATGGCCACGTACTGCGGCACGTCGCCGCCGGCGGGCTCGCCCCGGTGCGGGGCGTTGGTGCGTTGTGAGTCGGCCGTGCGGCGTGGGGCGGCCGTGCGGCTTGAGGCGCCGGCCCTGGCCCCCACGGCGTCGCCGCCGCGGGTGTGGACGTCGAAGGTGCCGATGGCGACGGTCGCCAGATAGCTGGCCATCGGTTCGGCGTTGTGCCAGACGAAGGTGGTGCGGGCGGCCTCGCCGGGGGGGGGGGGGGGGGGGGGGGGGGGGGGCGGCGCGGGGGGGGGGGGGGGGGGGGGGGGGGGGGGGGGGGGGGGGGGGGGGGGGGGGGGGGGGGGGGGGGGGGGGGG
>NZ_JBEHZD010000162.1:0-14182 GCF_040240285.1 Streptomyces sp. HSW2009
CCCCCCCCCCCCCCCCCCCCGCGCGCGCCGCCCCCCCGCCCCCCCGGGGGGCGGGGCGGGGGGGGGCGCGGGGCGCCGGCGGGCGCCGCCCCCCCCCCCCCCCCCCCCCCCCCCCGCGCTCCACCCGTGGTCACCGACCCGCACCCGCTGGTGTCGGATCGGCCCGCACCGCCCCGGCCGACCCGGTCGCCGGGGGCGGGGCGGTGCCTGCGGCAGCGGTTAGGCCGCGCGCGACCTGCGGTAGAGCACCGTGCCTGCGAGCAGCAGGCCGGCGCTGGCGGGCAGGGCGATGGCCAACGAACCGGCGCCGGTGGCGGCGAGCTGGTCGGTGGCCTTGGAGATCAGGTCCTCAGCAGGGCGCTCCGAGCGGGACGCCGGCAGCTCGGGGCCGCGCTCCATGTGCGTCTCGGTCTGCGGGGGCGTCTGCACCCAGGGCCCGGGCGGCTGCTCGGCGTGCGGCGGCTTGACCGGCTCCGGCTTGGGCGCCGGCTCCGGACGGGGCTTGCCCTCGGGCTTCGGCTCGGGCTTGGGCTTGGGCTTCGGCGGCGTCACTTCCTCCCGCTCGGGCGGCTGCGGCGGCGTCTCGCGGACCACCGGGCCGGCGTCGTTGGCGCACTTGTTGCCGAGCGCCGGGTTCAGCAGCCCGATGACGTTGATCGTGTTGCCGCAGGCGTTGACCGGCACGTGCAACGGCACCTGGAGGTTGTTGCCCGAGCCCACGCCGGGCGACCCGTGGGCGCCGCCCTGGGCCAGCGCCCCACCGGACTGCGTGCCCTGCGCGGGCACGCCGCCAGGTCGCGGAGCGGTCTGCCCCGGAACCGTGTGCTTCCCGGTCCCGCCGGGCGTGGTCTTACCGGGCGCGGTCTTACCGGGTGCCGTCTTGCCTGGCGTCTTGCCCGGCTTGGCGTTCCCCGTGGTGCCACTGCCGTCCACGTTGGCGCATCTGTTGCCGGCTGCCGGGTTGAGCGCGCCGACCACGTCCACGGTGTTGCCGCAGGCGTTGAGCGGGATGTGGATCGGCACTTGTACGTTGTTGCCGGACAGGACGCCCGGTGAGCTCGTGGTGGCACCGCTGGCGGCCGAGTCCGCTTGCGCGTAACCGCCGGCCACGGCGAGTACGCCACCCGCGGCGGCCATGGTGATCAGGCCCTTCTTCGCGACCTGTCGCATAGGTTTGGTTCCCCTGATTCTTGCCGTCCGGAAGACACGGGAGCGCGAGCGCGCCCCGCGCCAATGCCCAGCGGCCCCGGAGTGCATGGCGCGCACTCCGGGGCCGCCCGGGTCTCACCCCCTTGCGGGGGCGAGGCTTAACGTCACTTGTTGATGCAGGTGTTGCCCAGGGCCGGGTTCAGCAGCCCGATCACGGAGATGGTGTTGCCGCAGACGTTCACCGGCACGTGGACGGGCACCTGGATGTTGTTGCCCGAGATCACGCCGGGCGAGCCCACGGCAGCACCCTGGGCGCCCGAGTCGGCGGCGGCGACGCCCGCGCCGGCGAGCAGCAGGCCACCAGTGGCAGCCGCAGCAGCGACGACCTTCTTGATCATTCTTCCTCCTTGTTGGCAATGCGGCCCCAGCCGCGGACCGCACACCCTGTAACGAAGGGGAAGTATTCGAGCAACGCGTCAAACAGGGCGTTCACTCTTCTCAGCTAACGCCCCGGGTGTCACTTGCGAAACGTGTCGATTCCGGACCCGTCGACACCCCTCAGCGACACCGAACGATCAGCAAGCGTCGATGAACCGGTCGAGCACCCGGACCCCGAACTTGAGCCCGTCCACCGGCACCCGCTCGTCCACGCCGTGGAACATCCCGGCGAAGTCCAACTCCGGCGGGAGCTTCAGCGGCGCGAAGCCGAAGCCGCGGATGCCCAGGTCGTCGAAGGACTTGGCGTCGGTGCCGGCCGAGAGGCAGTACGGCACGGCGCGGGCGATCGGGTCCTCGGCGCGCAGCGCGGTCTGCATGGCGTCCACCAGCGCCCCGTCGAAGGTGGTCTCCAGGGCCTTGTCCGCGTGCACGTCCTCGCGCTTGACGCGCGGGCCGAGGATGCGGTCCAGGTCGGCCAGGAACTCCTCCTCGAAGCCCGGCAGGAAGCGGCCGTCGACGTGCGCGGTGGCCTGGCCGGGGATCACGTTGACCTTGTAACCCGAGTCGAGCATGGTCGGGTTGGCGGTGTTCCGCAGCGTGGCGCCGATGATCTTGGCGAGGCTGCCCAGCTTCTCCAGCGTCCCGTCCATGTCCTCCGGGTCGAGCGGCACGCCGAGCGCGTCGGAGAGCTCGTCCAGGAAGGACCGTACGGTCTTGGTGACGCGCACCGGGAACTGGTGGCGACCGAGACGCGCGACCGCCTCGCTGAGCTCGGTGATCGCATTGTCCTTGTGGATCATCGAGCCGTGGCCCGCCGTGCCGTCCACGGTGAGCTTCATCCAGTGCATGCCCTTTTGCGCGGTCTCCACGAGGTAGAGCCGCAGGTTCTCGTTGACGGTCAGCGAGAAGCCGCCGACCTCGCTGATCGCCTCGTTGACGCCCTCGAAGAGGCCCGGGTGGTTGTCGACCAGGTAGCGCGCCCCGTACGTACCGCCCGCCTCCTCATCGGCGAGGAAGGCCAGCACGATGTCGCGCGGGGGCTTGCGGCCGGTGCGCAGCCGGTCGCGGACGACCGCGAGCGTCATCGCGTCCATGTCCTTCATGTCCACGGCGCCGCGGCCCCAGACGCAGCCGTCGGCGATCTCCCCGGAGAAGGGGTGGTGCGTCCAGTCGTCCGCGTTGGCCGGGACGACATCGGTGTGCCCGTGGATCAGCAGGGCCGGCCGCGAGGGGTCCTCGCCCGCGATGCGCGCGACCGTCGACGCCCGGCCCTGGTGCGACTCGAAGATCTGCGGTTCGAGGCCCACCTCGGCGAGCTTCTCCGCGACGTACTCGGCGGCGGCGCGCTCGCCGGGGCCCGAGTGGTCGCCGTAGTTACTGGTGTCGATGCGGATCAGGTCCCGGCACAGGTCGACGACCTCGTCCTCGCCGGTGATGCCGCTGGAACCGGTCCCGGCCGGGTTCGACTCGCTCACGCTGCCTCCTCGTCGTTCGTACGCCGCGCGTCCGCCCCCGGGCGGGGTCGCCCGAGGCGTGCTCCGCCGTCCATACTCCCGCGCCGCCGTGCCCAGCCCAAGGCGGAAATACTGCCGATACGCGCTCGTCACACGGGTCCACGGGCCGTCCGGCCGGGTGATCGAGCACCCCCGGATGTTTGCTATGGTTTTCCACGTCGGAACGGGCACGGCCCGGCCGACAGACACCTAGTCCGGGTGGCGGAATGGCAGACGCGCTAGCTTGAGGTGCTAGTGCCCTTTATCGGGCGTGGGGGTTCAAGTCCCCCCTCGGACACCAGCTAAGACCCCTGTTGAGCAGGGGTTTTTTGCTTTTTCGGGGTTCAGGTGACCAGCGCGTGACCAGCGGCCGAGGGAACTTCCTGGTCCGACCCGAAAGGTCTCTGCGGGGTACAACCGGTTGAGCGCCATTCGTCAGTGGGCCGGCCCCTTTCAGGGTGCCGAGGCCCACCTGGCTGGCTGGCTGGCTGGCTGGCTGGCGCCGGAACGGTTTGGAACCGTCCCTGTTTCCTCTCACCGACAACCCCGCGAACGAAGCTGCGGGGCCCCGTCGGTGGGCGGGGTTGGCCGGCTTCCGTACGGCATGCTGCCGCAGGTGTGTGGGGAGGGCGTCGCCAGTGGGAGTCGTGTATTAGTCGCGTATCCATGCGGTGGGGGCTCCCTCCCGAGCACCTTTCTCTCGTCTCGCGCCGCTGTTGGACCTGTGCCGGGCACGTCATCGGCGGGGTCCTGAGCGCGGTCGAGCCGGACGGGCGTGGGCATACCTTGGTCCAAGACGCTGCACTCTTCCGACGGGTGGGACCATGGCGACAACACTGGGAGATCGGCTGGCGGAACTGCGCCTGCGTCGGAGTCTGACGCAGGAACAGCTTGCGGAGAAGGCCGGACTCAGCGTGGACACGATTCGAAAGCTGGAACAGAACCAGCGCATGACGGCCCGTATGAGCACGCTCAACAAATTGGCTTGGGCTCTGGACGTGGAGACGTCCGTCCTGCTGGGAGCCCCCAAAGTGTTGGAGCCGAGGAATGAGACGGAGCCGCCGAGCCTGCTCGCCCTGCGGCAGGCGGTGACACCGCTCTCGGGCTTTCCCGGAGTCGGCGATCCCGAAGACGCTCCAGCACCCACGATCGCCCAATTACGCGACAGCATCCGGCGTACGGAACGTATCCGCCGCCAGGGAGAGCTGAGGAAGATCACCGCGCTCCTGCCGACCCTGCTCACCGATGCCCGCGCTGCTGTCCGTGAGTACACCGGGGAAGACCGGGCCGCGGCCTTTGCGGTACTGGCTGAGACTTATCAGGTGACTGCGACGACTCTTACCGCGTTCGGCAAAGAGGACGCCGCGTATACAGCTCTGGAACGTTCGATGGCAGCGGCCGAGCAGTCCGACGACCCGCATCTGGAGGTCATCGGAGTCTCCACACTTTCCTGGATCTTCTCCAAACAAGGGCGCATCACAGATGCTGAGAACGTCGCGGTGCGGATGGCCGAGCGCATCGAACCCGGATTCCGCTCCGACCCCATCGAACTGTCACTGTGGGGAATCCTCTTACTCCGCGGTGCGAGTGCCGCAGTTCGGGCCGAGCGGTCCGACACGGCGGAAGACCTGCTCTCGCTGGCCGCTGCCGCGGCCACACGGGTAGGAACGGATCGGCTCGACTACGCGACGCCCTTCGGACCCACGAATGCAGCGGTTGCGACAGTGAACGCATACGTGGATATGGGGAAGCCGGACAAGGCACTGAGCCACGCCAAGAGGATTTCCGACGTCGGCGGCATTCCGCCTACCTGGCGCGCTCGGCATCATCTGGATGTTGCGCTCGCCTACGCGGAAATGAACCGCGACTTTGAAGCAACGAGGGCCCTGCTCGCTGCCGAGCGAACGGCCCCGGAATGGATGCGGTACCACTCCACGTCCCGACATCTGGTGGCGGAGTTGCGGGAACGTGAGCGTCGACGTAGCTCTCCCATCACCGCTTTGGCCGTCCGCCTGGAAATTGATGTCTGACCAGGACGTGGTGTCCTACCCGGGTTGAGTGCTCGCACATCCTGTCCCTGGGCTGGGCTCGTGCGTGATTGCACAGTGGTCACCAGATCACGCACGGTGCGGAGGCGCTGAGCAAGGCTCAACTGCTCTCCGGCACGGGAGAGGATGACATGCGCACACACGCCCTACCGTGGACCACGGCTACAGCTCCCAAGAAGGTGACTACGTCGCCCACGGGCTCCGCGAGCGACCGTACGGACGATGGCGAAGGGGATGGCGAGGCGCCGCAGGCACCACAATTCGCTTCACCGCTACTCGGTGATGTGTTGCAGTGGCCTCCGTGCCGGTGCGGCAACACGGAGGTCTGTCCGGAACTCCGCCCCAAGTCGGCCGGGCCTCTGAATCTGTACGGCTCTTCCGACGTCCGGGTGGAGTGGGTGTCGCCGTAGACCTCGCTGCCGGGTTGCGTACACGGATCACGTACGCAGAAACCCAGTGCGCAACCCCGACGTGCAACTCGGGGATCGGATTGATGACGACCCCGATGCGGTGCCCACCTGGAGCCATTGGCGCATCCCCCGGCATGCGGGGCGCCGCCGCATTCGTCTGATGGCTGTGGCCGACCTCGTGGTCTGAGCCGCACATCAGCACCTCCCACCCCCTCAACTCCCGCTCTCCGCAGGCGTTGTGCGCGAGGCCCCCGGCTTGCGCCCCCTGGCCCTGCGGGAAGCGGGCTCCCACCCTGCTCTGATATCTGCCTTGTGTAATGAGGTGAATTCCTTCGTGCCAGAAATGAGCTTCGCTCGGGAACTGTGGCGCATTGCCGCTCTCGTACGTTTCGATGAGGGCGAACACCGGGACCGGGCGATAGCGGATATTCCCTGGCTGGTGTGCGCCATGCAGGAGAGCATCGCGTGGACCTGGTTTCCCCGGCTGATGCAGAGCGAGTTGGTCGAGGCGTGCGAGCTCAGCGCTCGCCTCATCCTTTCCCGCCGGGGCGACGACAGGCTCGCACGGTGGGTGCTGGCGCAGGCGATGGACCGGGCGGCCGGCATCTGTGACTCCCGGGAGCGCCGTGCGGCCCACGGCGTACGACCTGTGGCGGAAACCGTAGGCAGGCCCGTTGAGTTCGAGCCGTCGCCGACATCGCACATGACGTTGGAGGGTGCGACCGTGGCGGAATTGTCCTCCATGGAAGAGCTGTTGCGGCTGGCGATGTCGCCGGACGGAGCGGCACGGCCCGTCGATTGCCCGCAGTGCGCGAGGTTCAGGCATCTGCTGAATGACGCCTTGGGTTCCGCTGCCGCGCCTGCCGCTGCCCAGGTCGTCGATGCCTTGCAGGTGCACATGGTGCTGGGGCACGGGGTTGAGCCGCCACCTGGAGGCTAGCGGTGTGGACTTGGCCTGGCCCACCCCGAACAGTGAAATTGCGCCGGCATCGGTCGGGAGGCTGGCGTTGTGAGGGCGCCGCGCCCTGAAGCTCAGACCCGGGAGGCCAGGTCAGCTATACCCCGTGGCTGACCGCGATGCTCTCGGCGGTCGAGGAATGGACGCAACACCGAGGGCTCAGGTAGGCAGAGGCGCCCCGACCCCAGCCGGAGACCTCAGCCACAGTAGCCCCCTGCGGCTAGCAGGGGGCTACTGTGATAGCTCAATTGACCGCACCAGAAAGTCCTCTGATATGTGAGCCAGGAAGTATTGGGATGAAAAAATCCCAGGCACGGAGAAATAATGCAATGAAGCGATTTCCATGTCCCTGCTGTCGGTTCATCACTCTTGAGACCAAGGGGTGGTTTGAAATTTGTCCCGTATGCGGCTGGGAATTTTCTGGACAAGATGACCAGAATGCCGATGAATATGCCGGAGGGCCTAATCGTGTAACTCCGACTGAAGCTAGGGAGAACTTCGCAAAGCTCGGCGCATCGGAAGAGCGCAGGCAGTCACACGTTCGCGCACCGCGACCTTGTGAGCAGCTCGGAGAGTGACCGTCGAACCTGCGTCATGGAAGGCGCTCCTAGCGGCTTCGCGCGGCGGAAGGCAGTATCCGTGGTCTGCGGTGCTGGTCGGATGTGACGACTTCGACCGGCGCAAGGACAGAAGGACAGTCTGCCGACTCTGCGGCCACGCAATAGCCCGGATCGGGGACGCTCGCTGGCGCCATAGTGCCGCGGCGCCCATGTCCCGTGGCTGTCCGGCCGCCAGCTTCGACCGAGACGGCACTTGGGACAACTCCCTCAACGGAGCTTGGAAGGCGAGCCCGCCCAAGACGTATCGGTGAGGTGGCCACGTTTAGGGCGCCTTGCATGTCACTCCGTGTTCGTCATCACACCCCACCCCGCGCCCACGCGGCGAGCCGCCGATCACTTCACGGCCTGGGATCACGGGACCGGTCGTGCCCGAGTGGTCACGGTCACTGGGCACGCGGGGCGGCGCGGCGGATACCCGGGTGCGCCCGGTGCGTACCGGTACGTACCGATGTCCGGCCGTGACCGATTGTGGTGCCCGCCGGGACTGTGGGCCCAGGTTTGGGTGGGGGTGTGGGGTGGCTGGGGGTGGTTGGTCCGTGGGGGGTGATCCATGGGGTGGATCGAGCGGCAAGTTAGTCGCGGTCGGTGCTGTGCTAGCGTCGAAGGCCGCTCTCAAGCCGGAAGCGCTGGGGCGGGTCCCGGGGGGACCGGGTCGATGACAAGCGTCGATGGCGAGCATCGACGGCAAGTGCAGACCTCGGGGAAGACTGGGGAGAGAACCGCAGTGACCACCGACGGCCCGGCGCGGGCCCACGTCAGTGGCGGCGATGACGCCGCCGGATGTGCCCAGACGAAGCATAGGCAGCCGAGCGAGCAGACGGACAGACCGGCGACTGGCATCGAGGTGCCCGCCGACCTGGGTGCGCGGATCAGACGGGGCGCGGTGCGGGCCCTGGTCCACCCGGTGGGCGCCGCGCTGGCGCTGGCCGGCGTGCTGCACCTGCTGTGGGTGCTGCTGATCGCCAACAGCGGCGGCGACCTGGCCGCGCAGGACGCGTGGGCGACCTTCGCCACCGAGTACCCGGGGTACGCGTACAACTTCGCCTGGTTCGGTGGCATGCACCCCGTCTCGTACAGCGTGATCTCGCCGTATCTGATGGCGGAGATCGGCGTGCGGACCACGATGGTGATCGTCGGCACGCTCTCCGCGGGGCTGGTGGCGCTGCTGCTGGTGCGCAGCCGTGCGGTGCGGCGGCCGATGTTGCCGGCGCTGTACGCGGCCGTGGCGCTGACCTTCAACGCCGTCTCGGGCCGGGTGACGTTCGGGCTCGGCCTGATGTTCGGGCTGGCGGCGGTCGCGGTGATCTTCGCCTGGCCCCGGAAGTGGCGCTCGCGGCGCTGGTCGCACCGGCTGGCCAGGGGCGGGGCGGCGGCGACGCTGTCCGCGCTGGCCACCCTGTCGAGCCCGGTCGCCGGTCTGTACGTGGGCATCGTGGCCGCCGCGCTGTGGGTCACCAAGCGGCGCCCGGCCGCGTACGCGCTGGGTGTGACGCCGTCGATCGTGGTGGCGCTCTCGGCGTGGCTGTTCCCGTTCTCGGGGACCATGCCGATGGACTTCACCTCGGTGATCGTGCCGTTGCTGAGCGCCGCCGCGGCGTACTTCTTCGCGCCCAAGCAGTGGCGGACGGTCCGGGTGGCCGCGCTGCTGTACGGGCTCGCGGTGGTGCTGGTGTGGGCGATCCCCTCGCAGATCGGGTCCAACATCACCCGGTTCGGAATGATCTTCGGCGGTGTGGTGCTGCTGGCCGTGGTGCCGCCGTTCAAGATGCCGCGGCTGAGCCTGTCGCGGGCGCTGAGTCGCAAGTGGGCGGCGCTGACCGTGGCCATCGCGGTGGTGGCGATCGGGCAGGCGTCGCAGTCGACGGCCGATGTGATCAAGACCACGCCGTCGGAGTCGTGGGGGCAGGACCGGCTGCAACCGCTGCTCGACCAGCTCGACCGGGCGGGCGCCGAGCGCGGTCGGGTCGAGGTGGTCCCCGCCCAGAGCCATGTGGAGTCCTCCGCCATCGCCCCGCACTTCAACCTGGCCCGGGGCTGGAACCGGCAGGCGGACAAGGGGCGGAACCCGATCTTCTACGAGGAGGACCGGCTCACCCCGGACAGCTACCGGGCGTGGCTCGGGCGCTGGGCGGTGCACTTCGTGGTGCTGCCGAAGGACCGGCTCGACGGGGCGGGCGAGGCCGAGGCCAAGCTGGTCAGTAAGGGCCTGCCGTACCTGGACAAGGTCTGGGCCGACGAGAACTGGAAGCTGTACCGGGTCGTCGACCCCACGCCGATGGCCGAGGGTGCCGCCACCGTCACGCGGGCGGGCGCGGAGGAGCTGACCATAGACGTGCGGGCGGCCGGTCCGGTGCTGATCCGGGTGCCGTACTCGCCGTGGCTCGGGTTGATAGACGGCAAGGGCAAGAACGTCGAGCCGCCGCGCGCGGGCGAGGACGGCGCGGCGCCGATGAACACCCAGGGCTGCCTGACCAAGGAGGTCCAGGAGGTGCCCGAGGGCGAGCCCGAGGACGAGTGGACGGTGCTGCACGCGCCGAAGCCCGGCACGTACCACATCGGTGGACGCTACAAGTTCCCGCGCGGTACGGCCTGCCCGCACGACGTCGTGGAGAGCGCGAGCGCGCAGACCAGTGCGCTCCGGGCCGCGGACGGGGCCGGTCGCTAGCGATCGGGTACTGCGGGGCGCGTACCGTCTCGGGCGCGCGTCGGCCCGGGGCTGGCGTCGGCTCGGAGTGCGCACCGGCCCGGGGTGTGCGGCAGGTCTCGGCGCGTACGAGAAGTATCTGGAGGGGGTCCCGCCCGGCGGGGCCCCCTTCGGGCTGTCTGGGGCGGTGTCGAGAAATCCGCGCCGTGGGGGTTGCTAGGGGGATGTGGGCGCCTGGGCCCGACGGGTGGGTGCGGTACGCGATGGCGGGCGCGTGGGCCGGGTGTGCGGGTGGGCGCGCGGCGGAGGGTAGGCCGCGGGTCCGTGTGGAGCGGGCGCGTGGGCCGGGTGTGCGAGTGCGCGCGGGGGCGGACGGGGAGGCCGCGGGTCCGTGTGGAGCGGGTGCGTGGGCCGGACCCGTGAGGCCGGGCGTAATTCGGGTGCCGGTGCGGGGCGGGGGTGGGAGGATGCTGCGGCGCCTGCCGAATCGGTGGTGGGTGCGGTCATGCGTACGGCGAAGGAGCGGCAGATGCGGCGAGCTTTCGGAATCTCCCAGGTCCCCCATCTGACGAGTGTTTCCGAGGACTTCGCCACCCATGACCACTGTGAACATCGGCATTCTGGCCCACGTTGACGCAGGGAAGACCAGCCTGACCGAGCGGCTGCTGTTCGACGCGGGCAGCATCGATCGGCTCGGCAGCGTGGACGCCGGCGACACGCAGACCGACAGCGGCGACATCGAGCGGCAGCGCGGCATCACCGTGCGGACGGCGGTCGCGCCGTTCCTGGTCGGTGACCGTCAGGTCAACGTGATCGACACCCCCGGGCACCCGGACTTCATCGCCGAGGTGGAGCGGGCGCTCGCGGTGCTCGACGGGGCGGTGCTCGTCGTCTCCGCCGTCGAGGGCGTCCAGCCGCAGACCCGTGTGCTGATGAAGACGTTGCGCGCGCTGGGGCTGCCGACGCTGCTGTTCGTCAACAAGATCGACCGTACCGGCGCTCAGGACGCCGCACTGCTCGCACACCTACGGCGGACGCTGTCCCCGCAGGTGCTCGCGGTCAACGAGGTCCTGGACGTGGGGACGCGACGCGCCACCACCCGGCCGCGGGCATGGGATGCGCCCGCGGTGGCCGCGGAGTTCGCCGGGGTGCTCGCCGCGCCCGACGAGGGCCTGCTCGCCCGGGGGGTGGAGCGCCCCGGGGCGCCGCCGCCCCGGGAGTTGCAGGCGGCGCTGCGCGCGCAGACCGCGGCCGGCCTCGTGCATCCGCTCTACTTCGGCTCCGCGCTGACCGGCGAGGGCGTGGCCGCACTGGTGGACGGCGTCGTGGGGCTGTTGCCGACGCCGGGCGAGCGGGCCGGGGACGGCGCGGTGCGCGGCACGGTCTTCGCCGTCGAGCGGGCGGCCGGCGGGGCGAAGGTGTGTTACGTGCGCATCCGCTCGGGCGCGCTGCGGCGCAGCCAGCGGGTGGGGCTCTACCGGCGCGCGGCCGACGGCACGGTCACCGAACAGGCCGCGCGGATCACGGCGTTGGAGGTGGTCAGGCCCGTCGGGGCCCGGCCGGCCGGTGGCCCTGCGGCGCGCTCCGGCGGGCCGGGGGCGACCGCCGGGCAGCCGGCCATGAACGGCGGGGACATCGCGCGGGTGTGGGGGCTTGCCGCCGCGCGGGTGGGTGACCTGCTCGGCGACCCGGCCGACGCGGGCGGCAGCGTGCCGCCGGTGAGCGCCCGGCCCTTCCCGCCGCCCGGTCTGGAGTCGGTCGTCGTGCCGCGCACGCCGGCCCAGGCGCCGCGGCTGCACGCCGCGCTGACCGCGCTGGCCGACCAGGACCCGCTGATCGGGGCGCGTACGGTGCCGGGCCGGGGGACGGCGGTGCTGCTGTACGGGGAGGTGCAGAAGGAGGTCATCGCGGCGACGCTCAGCCGAGACTTCGGGATCGACGCCGCGTTCGAGCCGAGCCGGGTGCGGTGCCTGGAGCGGCCGGTGGGGCGGGCGGAGGCGTACGAGGGCATGGGCGACCGGGCGGAGACGCTGTTCTGGGCATCGATCGGGCTGCGGGTCGAGCCGGGTGAGCCCGGTTCTGGCGTGGTCTACCGGCTCGGTGTGGAACTCGGCTCGCTGCCGCTGGCCTTCCACCGGGCGATCGAGTCGACGGTGCGGGAGACGTTGGCGCAGGGCGTGTACGGGTGGCCGGTGACCGATTGCGTGGTGACGCTCCACCGGAGCGGTTTCAGCAGTGTGATGAGCACCGGAACCGACTTCCGCAGGTTGACGCCGCTGGTGCTGATGGCGGCGCTGAAGGCCGCTGGGACCCGGGTCTACGAGCCGTACCACGCCTATGAGTTGGAGGTTCCGCAGCCCGACCTGCCCGCTGCGCTCGCAGTGCTCGGTTCGGTGGGGGCGGAGGTCGCGGAGTCGGGCCCGGCTGCGGCGACGGGACCCGCCGGGGCGACGGAACACGCCGGGACTGCGGGGGCTGCGGCGCCCGGCGGGGCGGGGCGGCCGTGGTGCGTACGGGGTGCAGTGCCCGCGCGGCAGGTGGACGCGGTGCAGCGGCGGTTGCCCGGGCTGACGGGTGGTGAGGGCGTGTGGTGGGCGCGCCCGTCGGGCGACGGGCCGGTCAGCGGGCCGGTGCCGCGGTGCGAGCGCGCGGACGGCAATCCGCTGGACCGGGCGGAGTACGTGCGGTGGTTGGCGCTGGGCGAGCGGTAGGCGGGGGCTGGTGATGCGTGATGCGTGATGGGTGACGGGGGCTGGTGACCGGTGGTCGGGGCTGGTGGTTGGCGCCCGGAGTGGGGGGTGCGGGTCGCCCGCGTCCCTGGTGACGTGTGCGGCCACGGCGGCCCCGCTCCCCCGGCCGCGTACGGCGTGGGGGCGTACGGCGTGGGGGCGGCCGTGTTCCCGGTCGCCCGGGCGTGTGCCGCGGCGGGGCCGCGGTGCGCGCCGGGGCACGGTCGGGGGGCCCGGTGGTGCGGGGGCGGTGGAGGTTTTGTGGGGTGTGGGGGTGTGGAATACCTCAGCCTCGGCGCAGCAAGCTGGGTGTCCCCGCGGGTGTGGGGCGGAGGGAGCGGTCATGGTCAGCCGAGGTCGCAGGGCGGTCCGGGCGGTCGGGGTGGCCGCGGTCTGCGCCGCCCTGGCCTGGGGCGGGCTCGATCTGGTGACCGGCGGGGGTGGTGGGACCGGCGGTGGGGCCCGGCCGTCGCCGGTGGGTGCGGCGCATCGTGACCCGGCGCCCGCCCCCGCTCCCGCGCCGCCCGAGCCCTCCCCCACACCGCCCGGTCGGACCCCGGGCCCGCACGTCGCGCCGGTGCCCGAGGTGGCCTCGGGTGCGGCGGCGCCGATGGGGGCCTTCCTCGGCTCGGGGCCCGCTGCGCTACGGCGGATGACTGAATTTCAGCAGTGGCTGGACGGCCCGCCGCTGCGCGTCGGCCACACCTATCTCCCCGGTGACCTGTGGTCCAACATCGAGGGCCGGCCGGAGTTCCTGCGGGCCTGGACCACCTGGCGGCGGGCCGATCCGGCGCGGCTGCTGGTGCTGAACGTGCCGATGCTGGAGCGCAACGAGGCGGGCGTGTCGGACCGTGAGGTGCGCGGGCTGCTGCGGCGGGGCGCGGGCGGGGAGTTCGACCGGCACTTCAGGACGTTGGCCGAGCGGCTGGTGCGGCGCGGCGCCCCCGACACGGTCGTCGTACTCGGCTGGGAGATGAACGGCCTGACGTACACCGGCCGGTGCGCCCCCGAGCCGCGGGCCTGGCGCACGTACTGGCGGCGCATCGTGACGACCATGCGGGCGGTGCCGGGGCAGCGGTTCCGCTTCGACTTCGCGCCGAGCCGCGGCGAGGACGCCATCGGGTGGACGACCTGCTACCCGGGCGACGACGTGGTGGACATCATCGGCATGGACAGCTACGACCAGCCGCCGGGCGAGGGCTTCGCGGACTATGTGAACCAGCCGTACGGGCTGCGCCACCAGGTGGAGTTCGCGGCGGCGCACGGCAAGCCCGTCTCGTACCCGGAGTGGGGGCTGTTCCGCAACGGCGACAACCCGGAGTTCGTACGCGCCATGTTGGCGTGGATGGCGCAGCACCCGCCCGTCTACCAGACGATCACGGACTACTGCCCGCACGGGGTGTGGGAGTGCGAGCGCAGTCCGCGGTCCACCGAGGTGTTCCGGGAGGTGCTGGCGGGGGGGGGGGGGGGCGCGGCGCCGCGCGCGGGCGGGGGGCGGGGCGGGGCCGGAGCGGGGCCCCCCGCGCCGCCGCGGGGGGGGGGGGGGGTCGGGGTGGGGGGGGGGGGGGGCGGGGGGGGGGGGGGGGCGCGGGGGGGCGGGTGGGCGGGGGGGCGGGGGGGCGGGGGGGGGGGGGCGGGGTGGGCGGGGGGGGGGGGGGGCGGACGGGGAGGCCGCGGGTCCGTGTGGAGCGGG
>NZ_JBEHZD010000163.1:0-14106 GCF_040240285.1 Streptomyces sp. HSW2009
GGCGCCCGGGGGGGCGCCCCCCGCCCGGGGGGGCCCCGCGGGGGGGGGGGGGGCGGCGGGCGGGGGGGGGCCGGCCCGGGGGGGGGGGGGGGCGCCCCACGGTCTGGTGCGGCTCCCGGCGTGGTCGGTGTGCGCCCCGTGGCCGGGACGCGGTGGCCGGGACGCGCGTAGCGCTCCGGTGCCGCCGGGTGTCGCCCGTTATTTGCCGGTCTGGTACAGGTGCATGCCGGGCAGCGTCAGCGTGCCGCCGAACTGGCCCGCCTGGGTGACCCGCACCTTGGTGAAGAAGAGTTCGGGGAAGGTCAGCGGCGGCGGGGCGTCGGGGCTGAAGGTGACCGGGATGATGCCCAGCAGATTGCCCTTCAGCTCCTCCGTGTACATGGTCACGGTGCCGTTCCGGATGGTCGAGTTGCTGCCCGGGCGGGCGTCCACGTGGGTGGTCGCGCTGCCGGGGCCGACCACGGTCTGCTTCAGGTCGCGGATGTCGATCGAGCTCGCGGTGAACTTCAGGACCGCCTTCTCCCGGCCGCTGAACGTCTTCACCTTCACGATGCCGTCGTACTTGAGGCCGTGCAGCGCCAGCAGACTGCTCTCCAAGATCCACGGGTCCTCGGGCAGCAACGGGGCGTCCGCCTCCAGCGGGGCGTTGCGCAGCGCCGCCTCGTCTCGGACGGGGCACGGGTAGCGCTGCGGGTCGTCCGGGGAGGGCACGGTCGGCCCGGCGCTCGGCTCGGGGCCGTCCTTGCCGTCCACGCCGTCCTTCTCGTCCCCGCTGTCCTTGTCGCCGTCCTTGTCGCCCGTCTCGCCGTCCTTCGATCCGGCCTCGTCCGCGGTCCCTTCGGCCCCCTCAGACCCGTGGGTTCCCGCGGTCGCGCCGGGCTTCGCGGACCCCTCGTCCTGCGCACGGCGCTCGGCCCGTTCCCGCTCCGCCTTGGCGTCGGCCTCCCGTTGCGCCTTCTCGAACTGCTCCTTCTTCTCCTGGACCGTGCTGGCCTGGCCCTTGGCGGCGCCGTCGGCGGTGGTGCCCGACCCGCCCTCACCGCTGCCTGACGGTTCGTCATGATCCGTCGCGGGCCGCTGCGTTGCCGGACCGTCGGCACCGCCTTCGGTCGTGTCCGGCCGCGGCGTGGTGCTCGGCTTCGGGGTCGTACTCGGCTTCGGGGCGGCCGGCGTCTCGTGCTTGCCGCCGCCGAGCAGGTCCTTCAGCGCGTCGCCCAACCCCAGCGGGTCCAGCGGATGGCGCGAGGGGCTCGGCGTGGCAGCGCGCTCCCGATCGGCTTCCGAGGCCGGCGACTTCGCGGCCGGCGGCTTCGGGGCCTGGGTGGTGCCGGACGACGGCTCGTGCGCCGCGGGCTTCTGCGCCGCGCCCGCATCGGAGCCGGCCGGGGTCCGCGCGCTGCCGCCCGGCGTCTCCCCGGCGTCGCCGGTCGGCCCGCCCGTCGGTGAACTCCCGGGCGTACGGCCCGTGTTGCGCTCGTCCTGCTGGTCGCCCTGGTCCGTGCGGTCGCCATCCGGTGCTTCGGTACGCCCCTGCGTCCCCTCGCCCCGGCCGTCCGAACCCTTCGCGTCCTGCGAGTCCTTGCCGTCCTTGCCGTCCTGCTCGGCCTTGCCGCCCTTGCCGTCCTTGCTGCCCTTGCCTTCGTCGGCGCCGTCCTGGTGCTCGTCCGGCTGGGTCACGCAGGGCCCGGGCTTGAAGCGGTCCTTGGCCTGGGTGTCGGCCTGGGCGAGTTGCGGGGTCAGCCCCATGCCCATGAGGACCGCCGTGGGCATGGCCGCCAAGGCGATGGCCTTGCCCGCGGGCATCTGCAACCGGGTCAGCATCGACTTCTTCGGGGCGGCGTGCCGCGGCCCCGCCTTGGTCCGGCGGCGTGGCTCGCCCCCCGGTGCCCCCTCTTCACCCCGCACGATGCCTCCCATTCCTGGATTCCTGGTCCGGCGTGGCCCCGGCGTCCGGCCCGGTCTCGGCCTCCGCCGGCTGCGGCGCACCCTCCTCGCCCGCGATCGACTCGGGCCCCGCGATCTGCGCTTCCTTCCCCAACTGCACGGCCGGCGCGGGCTGGACGCCGGGGTCGGGGTCGGGGTGCAGTTCCGGGTGTAGATCCTGGTGCGCGTCCTGGTCCGCGCCCTTGTCCGACTCGGCGGCGAGCACCTCGCCCGGCGCCCAGGAGACGCCCAGCGCGCCGCCGAACAGCGCGAGCAGGAAGCCCATCAGGAAGCCCCCGAAGTTGGAGACCACCAACGACACCAGCCCGAGCAGGATCGCGGCGACCCCCGCGAAGACCCGGGTGGCGGACTGGAACCACATGGTCAGGCCCAGCACCACCAACAACACGCCGATGATCAGCGAACCGGACCCGGCGGTGGTGGACATCCGGATGGTCAACTGGCCCATGGTGAGGTTGGCGTACGGGAAGTACGCGATGGGGAGCCCGCCGAGCAGGGTCAGCAGCCCCGCCCAGAACGGACGCTGCCAGCGCCACGCGCGAAACGTCGCCCGTAGCTGGCCCACCCGGTCACGCGCCCCCGGCGACTCGGCGCCCATCGAAACCCCCGGCGACTCGGCACTCATCGAAAACAGCTCCCTGGGGCTGGCGATCGCATCGTCGATCGCAAGTGTTCACAGCGTGAGCACGGGGGTGAGGGGCGATGCCCCCCACCCGCCTCAGTGCCTCAGTAGCACTCGTGCTTGCCCTTTTGCACGTTCATCGACAGGCCCGAGAGCTTGAAGGTGCCCGCGCTGGTCGCCCAGGCGGTCTGCTTGACATCCTTCAACTGCGCCCTGTCGGCTTCCTGGGCGAACGAACCGGGGTCCGCAGCGTCGCCCTTCTTGATGCCAGGGCCGTACTTCGTATCTCCGGCCGCCACACCGATGTTGATGTCGGTGAACGTCGCATCGGCGTTCAACTGGTCAAGATCGATGTAGAGGTTCTTGGCCTTCACCGGGTTGCCCGCCTTCGTACCGGCCGACAGCTTCAGCGACACGTCGCCGAAGAGTGGGACCGGAATGACGACGGACTGGCAGAGGTTCTTGATCGTGGCGCTATCGAAGGCCGACACGGCGACGGGGACCTTCTTGCCCCCGCGCTGTGTGTCGATCGCGCCGTACTGGACGAACCCCCTACCGTCGAGCTCTCCGGCGGTGACCTTGAACTGCTGACCGGAGACGCTGAACGAAGCGGCCAGCGCCCCCTGCGAGAGGGCCACGCCAATGGCGGCCGTCGCAGCGACGCTCGGCACCATGACGACGGCGAACCGCTTCCATCTAGTCCCGCCACGAGCCAGGGACTCCATGACTTTCCTCCTTCTCGGACGTACATCTCCGGAGCCAGGCCGCCCGCTGTGACCGGAGCGGTCTGGTCTGAGATGGGAGAAGTGCTACGTCCTCGGGAAGGAGAGCGCCCGCGCCGGGCAGGGTGCACCCGGATCACCGGCGATCACCCCCGAGCGACAACCACTGCCGCGCTGGGCGCGCGACCTTGCCGGACAGGCCCTGCCGCAGTGGGCAGAGACCCCCCTGTCCAGAAGCCGGCCCACCTGCCGCCGACCCGCTCGGTGGGGACCCACGACCCCCCAGCCCCGACTGGCTGCCGTGCTGTGGGAATGGACCGAGCTTGGCCGATCGTGGTCCATCCACGGCGTCGACACAAGGGGTTCATTACTTGCGAGTAACGCGTGGATAACCGAACCGGCGCTGGCCGATATCGGCCGCACACCGAGGGTCGCCGGAGACTGGTCGGAAAGTAACGGATATGCCGCAGGAAAGAGGGACATACATCCGCGGTCCACTTACTACGAGTAACAGCGGTCGCGTTTACCAAGTTTTGGTAAAGCGCGACCGCTGCTTCGTTTGGATCGAGGTGTGTCCAAGGTGTGAATATGCGGGGCCGGATCGGGGGTCGACCGCGAGGGCTAGAACAGCACGCGGGCCAGGGCGCTGCGGGCGGCGACGACGCGGAGGTCGTCGGCGCCGATCACCTCGAAGAGTTCGAGGAGCCGCACCCGGGCCGCCTCCCGATCATCCCCGAAGGTCCGCTTCACGAGGTCCACCAGCCGCCCGAAGGCGTCGTCCACGTGACCGCCGACCAGATCGAGATCGGCCGCCGCGAGCTGCGCCGGCACGTCGGTGGGCCCGTCGGCCGCGTCCTTGCGCACCTGCTGCGCGTCCAGCCCCTGCACCCGGCCGAGCAACTGGGTCTGCGCGAGGCCGAGCTTGGCCTCCGCGTTGCCCGGGTCGTCGGTGAGCACGTTCTGGTACGCCTGCTCGGCGCCGGCCAGATCGCCCGCGTCCAGCGCCTGGTGCGCGGCGGAGAGCGCCGCGTCGTACGGGCCGGGGGGCTGCTCGGTCTCCTCGGCGCCCTCGGCAATGGCGTCCGGGTCCACCGTGAGGCCGACGATGCCGAACTGCTGCTCGGCGGCCTGGATGAGCTGGTCGAAGACCTGCCTGACCTGCTCCTCGGGGGCCGCGCCCTGGAACAGCGGCACCGGCTGGCCGGCGACCACCGCGAAGACGGCCGGAATGCCCTGCACCCCGAACTGCTGGAACAATGCCTGGTTCGACTCGACGTCGATCTTGGCGAGCACGATCCGGCCCGCGTACTCCCGGGTGAGCCGCTCCAGGATCGGACTGAGCTGCTTGCACGGCTCACACCACTCGGCCCAGAAGTCGATGACGACGGGGACCTCGGTGGAGCGCTGGAGGACCTCCTGCTGGAAGTCGGCCTCGCCGACGTCGAGCACCAGTCGCACGGAGCCGGGGGCCGCGCCCCCCTGGGCCGCCTGCTGGGCCCGTGCCTGCTCCGCCTTCTGCTTGGCTTCCCCGGCCGCCTTGACCGCGGCGAGGTCGACTACTCCCATGGGCAAATTCCGTGGCTGCATGAGTACATCCTCTCCTTTCCGCGCGGCGATCGGAAAACGCTTCGTGCGATGTGTGCACCGGGCCCCTCGAAGACGCGCCGCCGGTGTGCGGAGCGCGGGCGGGGCCCGGCGTGACCCCGAAGGGCCGGGTGCCGGCGCCGGGTCCCCACCCGGCGCCGAGAAGTCTGCCGGCCGCGTCCCTGGACCTCGCCCCGACCGGAATCCACCCTGGTCAGAGCTGGTCAGCCGACGTGGCCGCGGAGCGTGGCTGCCACTCTTTCGATACGGGTCGTAGCGTAACTGCCGGTCCCGGGCGGCCCACAAGATGCTGGGAGGATACGGTTCGTGATCTCGCTCACGACGCTCCACCTTCTTTTGGTTACCCGGGGGTAAGGTCGCCCGCATGCCGTGTCCCACGCACCGCCGCAGCACCGGCCGGACCGGTCGGCCCCGCAGCACGGAGGCAGACCGGGCGATCCTGGACGCCACCCGTGCCGCGCTGGTCGAACTGGGCTGGGGAAAGCTGACGCTGAGCGACGTCGCCGCCCGGGCCGGGGTCGCCAAGACCACCCTGTACCGCCGGTGGGCGGGGAAGAACGAACTGGTCGTGGACGCGGTGGCGGATCTCTTCGACGAGCACCTGGAACTGCCCGACCGGGGCAGTCTGTACGCCGACGTGGAGGGCGTAGTGCTCCAGTTCGCCGCGCTGCTTGAGCGGCCGGAGACGCAGACCGCGCTGATGGCGGTGGTCGCCGAGGCCACCAGGGACGAGGCGCTGCGGGACCGCATCAGGTACGCCATCGTCGAACGGCAGAAGCGGCTGGTGCTGCTCGGCCGGGAGCGCGCCCAGGCCCGCGGCGAACTCCCGCACGACGAGGACGCCTCGGTCGCCGCCCGCCAGGCCGACCTGATCTTCGACCTGATCGCGGGCACGGTGGTGCACCGCGCCCTGGTCAGCGCGGAACCGGTGGACGCGGAGTGGGCCGCGACCTTCAGCACGCTGGTGGTCACGGGGGTGCGGGCGAGCCTGGGGGCCGGGCCGGTGGGAGATGCGGTGGCGGGGGATGTGGTGGCGGAGGATGTGGTGGCCGCGGCTGGGGCTGGGGGCGAGACCAACGCTGGGCCCGAGGTCGGTGCCGGGGTCAGGGCCAGGGCCGGGACCAGCGCCGGAGCCTCTGCCGCTGCCGCTGCCGGGGCCGACGGCCGCCGGCCGGTGCGGGCCCGTCCCGCGGACGACGGCTGACGGTGCGCCACGCCGGGCCGACGGGCGGGGACGGGTAAGCCCCTCAGAGCCCCGCATCCCCAACCTCCCCCGGGGAAAGAAGAGCCCCGCGGGACCCGAGTCCCCCCGCCGGGGTGGGGATTTCCCCAGGGTGGGGGTGCTCGTGAGGCACCCGCGCGGCGGGCTGGTAACCGGCTGCCGCGCCGCACGGCGCCGGGCGAGGATGGGCACATGAGCCGACACCACACCTCAACTGCCGGCGCTGCGGCGCCGATCCGCGCCCGCCGCCGCACCACCGTGACCGCCGCCGCCGTGCTGCTCGCGGTCTGCGCGACGCCCGCGCTCGCCGCCCCCGACCCGGCGCCGCAGCGCGCCGCGGACACGCCCGCCGCGACCGGCACCGCCGCGGACCACGCCGGCCGCGGCACCCTGCACGCGATCACCCCGCTCCCCCGGCTCTCCCGGGACGAGGTCAGCCGGACGCTGAAGGACGCCGGCGTGGATGTCTCCGCGGTACGCCACGGCGTCGCCTCGTACCGGCTGGACTACGCCACCCGCACCCCCACCGGCCGTCCCACCACCGCGTCCGCGCTGCTGGTCCTGCCGGAGGGCGGCGGACACCGGCTGACCACCGTGGCCGAGATGCACGGCACCACCGTCTACCGCGAGGACGCGCCGTCCACCGGGGACAACGCCACCGACCTCGGGGCGCTGCTGTACGGCTCGGGCGGGCGGGCCGTCGTCGCCCCCGACTACCTGGGGCTCGGCACCGGCCCCGGCACCCACCCGTACATGGACACCGCGTCCTCGGTGACCGCGTCGATCGACGCGCTGCGCGCCGCCCGCACCGCCACCGCCAGGCTCGGCCGCACGCTCACCGGCGACGTGCACGTGACGGGCTTCTCGCAGGGCGGGCAGGTCGCCATGGCGGTCGGCAAGGAGCTGGCCCGCGGCGCCGACCGGCACTTCCGGCTGCGCTCGCTCACGCCGGTCAGCGGCCCGTACGACATCGGCGGCCAGGAGTTGCCGGCCATCTTCGACGGCCGCGTCGACCAGGTGTCGGCGGTCTTCTACCTCTCCTACTTCCTCACCGCCCAGAACAAGCTGCACCACCTGTACGGGGACCCGCGCGAGGTCTTCCGGCAGCCGTACGCGGACCGGGTGGAGGAGCTGCTGAACAACGACCACACCGAGAAGGAGGTGGCCCGCGGGCTGGCGCCCACCGTGCAGGAGTTGCTGACCGACGAGTGGATCGAGCGGCTCAAGCACCCGACCGGCAAGCTGGCCGAGGTGGTCGCGCGCAACGACACCACCTGCGACTGGCGCCCGCGCGTCCCGGTGCGGCTGCACACCGCCGCCGGCGACCGCGACGTGCCCATCGGCAACACCACCTCCTGCGTCGCGGCCCTCGCCGAGCACGGCGCCCGCGCCGAGGTGATCGACCACGGGCAGGTCCCGCACTTCGGCGCGTACCGGGCCGCGATCGCCGACAACGCGCGGTGGTTGGCCCGGCGCGGCTAAACCCCCGTCCGGAGCCGGCGCCGCACCGCGCGCCCGCACTCCCCCGCACACCACCACCCCCACGGGCGCACACCCCACAGCCACCCGCCCCACAACCGCAGACCGCACCCGCAGCCGCTCCGGGTCAACCCCCGGCGGGTGCGGTCTGCACCCGGATTCCCCTACGGGAAATCCCACCCCCAAGAGGGGGATGCACCCGATGGTGGTCAGGGTCTGCGTGCTCAACGATCAAAGGCATGACGATCAAGGGCATGACCTCATGTGAGAGCCGGTTCACCGCCCGTACCAGCGTCGGGCTGACCGCCCTGGCCACCGCGCTGCTGACCGCCGTGTGCGCCGCCCCGGCCCTGGCCGCGCCGCCCACGCAGTCCGCCCCGAGCACCCCGAACGCCCCCGCGGGCCCGCACTCGTCCGCCGCCGACACCGCCCGCCCCACCGACCGGGCCCGCGGCACGCTGCTCTCGGTGACCCCGCTCCAGCAGGTGTCCCGGGAGAAGGTCGCCGAGGTCGTCCGGGCCAACGGCACCGACGCCCGTTCGGTGCGGTACGGCATCGCCGCGTACCGCCTGACCTACGCGACCGTCTCCCCCACCGGCCAGCCCACCACCGCATCCGCCCTGTTCGTGCTGCCCGACGGCGGCGCCAAGCACCTGGCCACGGTGGCCGAGCACCACGGCACCACCGGCTACCGCGGCGGCGCGCCCTCCACCGGCGGCGACTACTCCACCCTGGGCGCCTGGCTGTACGCGTCCAGCGGGCGGGCCGCCGTCGCCCCCGACTACCTGGGCCTTGGCACCGGCCCCGGCACCCATCCGTACGTGGACACCGCATCCTCGGTGACCGCGTCGATCGACGCGCTGCGCGCCGCCCGCACCGCCGCCACCCAGCAGGGCCGCACCCTCACCCGCGAGGTGCACGTGACGGGCTTCTCGCAGGGCGGGCAGGTCGCCATGGCGGTCGGCAAGGAGCTGGCCCGCGGCGCCGACCGGCACTTCCGGCTGCGCTCGCTGGCGCCGGTGGCCGGCCCGTACGACATCGCGGGCCAGGAGCTTCCGGCCCTCTTCGACGGCCGGATCGAGGACGGCTCGGCCGTCTACTACCTCTCGTACTTCCTCACCGCCCAGAACCGGCTGCACCACCTGTACGGGGACCCGCGCGAGGTCTACCGGGAGCCGTACGCCGGCACCATCGAGGCGCTCTTCGACAACGACCACACCGAGGAGGAGATCGCGCGGGGGCTCGCGCCGAACATCAAGGCGCTGCTGACCGACGAGTGGGCCGCGCGGCTCAAGCACCCCACCGGCAAGCTGGCCGAGGTGATCGCGCGCAACGACGGGGCGTGCGAGTGGCAGCCGCGGGTGCCGGTGCGGCTGCACACCTCCACCGGCGACCGCGACGTGCCGATCGGCAACGCCACCTCGTGCGCCGGGATGCTGGCCGAGCGCGGCGTGCGGGCGAAGGTGATCGACCACGGCGACCTGGACCACGGGGACACCTATTTGCAGGCGATCGGCCAGAACGCCAACTGGTACGCGCGCCTGGGGTGAGCCGGCGCGGTGCCGGATCGCCTCCACCGGGCCCGCTCCGCACACCCGAAGGCGGTCCGTGCGCCCCTGGTGGGGTGCGCGGACCGCCGTGCGTCGTGGTTCCCACGGTGCGATGTGGTTCGTACGGTGCGTCGCGGTTCCTACGGTGCGTCGCGGTCGTGCGATACGTCGCGGGTCGTGCGATGGGGTGCGGTGCGGGCGCCGGCCGCGGTGCCGGCCCGAGGGCGAGCTCTGGCCCGAGCCCGAGCCCGAACCCCGGGCCCAAGCACTAGCCCAAGCGCCGGCCCCGCCGCAGGTCAGAAGCCGATCGGCTCCGTCCAGCCGCCCCACTCCTCGCGCAGCACGCCGCAGATCTCACCGAGGGTGGCCTCGGCGCGGACCGCGGTGAGCATGGGCTCGATCATGTTGGAGCCGTCGCGCGCGGCGGCGAGCATCGCGTCCAGCGCGGTGCGCACCACGGCGTCGTCGCGCCCGCTCTTGCGGTCCGCGAGCGAGCGCACCTGCTCCCGCTCGACCTCGTGGCTGACCCGCAGGATCTCCAGGTCGCCGGTGACCGAGCCGTGGTGGACGTTGACGCCGACGACGCGCTTGTCGCCCTTCTCCAGGGACTGCTGGTACTGGAAGGCGGACTCGGCGATCTCGCCGGTGAACCAGCCGTCCTCGATGCCGCGCAGGATGCCGGAGGTGATCGGGCCGATCGGGTGCTGCCCGTCGGGCACCGCCCGCACACCCCGCTCCTTGATCTGCTCGAAGATCTTCTCGGCGTCGGCCTCGATCCGGTCGGTCAGCGCCTCCACGTACCAGGAGCCGCCGAGCGGGTCGGCCACGTTGGCGACGCCGGTCTCCTCCATCAGCACCTGCTGGGTGCGCAGCGCGATCTCCGCGGCCTGCTCGCTGGGCAGTGCGAGGGTCTCGTCCAGCGCGTTGGTGTGCAGCGAGTTGGTGCCACCGAGCACCGCGGACAGCGCCTCGACCGCGGTGCGCACCACGTTGTTGTACGGCTGCTGCGCGGTCAGCGAGACGCCGGCGGTCTGGGTGTGGAAGCGCAGCCACTGGGCCTTGTCGGACGTCGCCCCGTACACGTCGCGCATCCAGCGGGCCCAGATCCGGCGGGCCGCGCGGAACTTGGCGATCTCCTCGAAGAAGTCCAGGTGGGCGTCGAAGAAGAAGGACAGGCCCGGGGCGAAGGTGTTCACGTCGAGGCCGCGGGAGAGGCCCAGTTCGACGTAGCCGAAGCCGTCGGCGAGCGTGTACGCGAGCTCCTGCGCGGCCGTCGCCCCGGCCTCGCGGATGTGGTAGCCGGAGACGGAGAGCGGCTTGTAGGCGGGGATGCGCTCGGCGCAGTGCTCCATCAGGTCGCCGATCAGGCGCAGGTGCGGCTGCGGCGGGAACAGCCACTCCTTCTGCGCGATGTACTCCTTGAAGATGTCCGTCTGGAGCGTGCCGTTGAGGACGCCGGGGTCGACGCCCTGCCGCTCGGCCGCGACCAGGTACATGCAGAACACCGGCACCGCGGGTCCGCTGATCGTCATCGAGGTGGTGACGTCGCCGAGCGGGATGTCCTTGAACAGGACCTCCATGTCGGCGGCCGAGTCGATGGCCACGCCGCAGTGCCCGACCTCGCCGAGCGAGCGCTCGTCGTCGGAGTCGCGGCCCATCAGGGTCGGCATGTCGAAGGCGACCGAGAGGCCGCCGCCGCCCGCCGCGAGGATCATCTTGTAGCGCTCGTTGGTCTGCTCGGCGTTGCCGAAGCCCGCGAACTGGCGGATCGTCCAGGTCCGACCGCGGTAGCCGGTCGGGTGCAGGCCGCGGGTGAAGGGGTACTCACCGGGCCAACCGATGCGTTCGAAACCGGCGACGGTGTCACCGGGGGCGGGGCCGTACACCGGCTCGACGGGGTCTCCGGAGAGCGTGGTGAAGTCGGCGTCACGCTTGCGTGCCGCGTCGAACCGGGCCTGCCAGCGACGGCGGCCGTCCTCAATGCCTTCGGCGTCCATGCCAGCAAATTTACTTGGACGTCCTAGTAATTGTCGATGGCTGGCCGCGTCACATGGCCCACACCCCGCCCCGGCGCCGCCCCGTGACGGGCCGCCGCGGCGCCCGTACCGCGAGGTCCCGGCCCGTCCCGACCCCGGACAACACGGAGGGGCGCGCCGCGGCACGCCCCTCCACCAAGCTCTGCACTGATCGCGCCCACCGCCGTGACCTGCGCGAACGCCACCGTCCGGGGCGTCGCCCGACGATACCGACGGCCGGCCGGGGCGAAGCGGGCCCCGCCGTCCGTCGGATCGCCCACACCGCGCGCCGCCCCCACCGCGCGCCGTGGCCCACCCGGCGGACGGCGAGGGTGGCACATCACACGTCACACATGAGGCGTTGCGCGTCCCCGGCCGTACGTCCCCCGCTGTGCGTCACGCGTCACGTGTCGTACCTGCGCGTCGTACATACGTGCCGTACAGACGTGCCGCACGGCAGACGGGGCGGGGCAGCGGGGAGACGGGGCGGCGCCAAGCACACACGGGCCCGGGCTCGAAGCCGGGGTGGGTGCGGGCCCCGGGCGCGGAGCCCAGGCGCGGTCCGGGTCGTCGCTCAGGCGTTGGCGGGCTCGGTCTCCGCGGTGATCAGCGGCTCGACCTCCTGGACGACCTTGCGCTCCACGAAGAATGCGGCCGTCGGGATGGTGCCGGAGACCAGCACCCAGAGCAGCTTGCCAAACGGCCACCTGGCCTTCTGGCCCAGGTCGAAGGCGAAGATCAGGTAGATGATGAACAGCACGCCGTGGATCTGCGAGATGACCAGGGTCGCGTCGGCGCCCTTGTCGAAGCCGTACTTGAAGATCATGGAGGTGCAGAGCACCAACAGCATCACGGCGGTGATGTAGGCCATCACCCGGTAGCGGGTCAACACGCTTCGCTTCATGGATACGAGCGTAACGGCCCGTTCCGTACGGATCTTGGCCGACCCTGCGCCCCGTTCGCGGCGCCCCGCTCGCCGCTGGCTGCTCGCCGCCGCGCCACGAGGCGTCCCCTACGAGGCGTCCGCGACGGGCGGCCCGGCGGGCGTGCCATCGGCCACGGCAGCCGCGCCGTCGAAGTCGCCGGCCGCCACCCGCAGCGGGCGCAGCAGGTCGAAGACCTCCTCGCACTGCTCGGCGCCGTAGGTGCCGAGTCCGAAGCCGATGTCCATCAGGTCCTTCGTCGCGGCCTCCACCACCTCCCGCCCCTGGTCCGTGATGGAGGCGAGGGTGCCCCGCCCGTCGTTGGGGTTGGGCCGCTTGGCCACCAGGCCCGACTTCACGAGCCGGTCCACCGTATTGGTGACCGAGGTCGGGTGGACCATCAGCCGTTCGCCGATCTTCGACATGGGCAGTTCACCGGATTTGCTGAAGGTGAGCAGCACCAGCGCCTCGTACCGGGCGAAGGTCAGCCCGTACGGCTTGACGGTCGCGTCCAACTGCCCGAGCAGGATCTGCTGGGCGCGCATGATCGAGGTGATGGCGGCCATCGCCGGCGCGGGTCCCCAGCGCTGCTGCCAGAGTTCGTCGGCCCGGGCGATGGGATCGAAGGGGAGACTGAGCGGTTTGGCCACGGCACCGACCCTATCCGCCAGTCATATGCTGGTCAGCCCCGTCTCAGAGTTCGACCGCATTTCCCGCCCGCCCCGGCACCGGGGCCGGACGCGGCCTCTCGTACGCGCCGCGCGGGTCACCCCGTACGCGCGTCCGGCGCCGCCCGCCAGTGGTCGGCGGGGGCACCGGACGCGGCGCGGGTCAGCCCTTCTTCTCGAAGACGACCTCCGGGTTGGCCGGGCTCGCGGCGTCCAGCAGCGGCTGCGGTACGCCGCGCAGGTGCTGGTCGAAGAAGGCGCCCACGTAGCCGCGGGTGATCTGCTGCGAACGGGTGCCGGAGAGCGGGATCGCCGGGTCCTGGTGGCCCAGTTGCTCGGCCAGCACCGGCCAGTCGGTGAAGCTGAGGTGGCCCGCGGTGCGCACGGACAGCCAGCGCTTCCAGCCGTCGAGCCGCTGCCAGGCGTCCTGCCAGGAGGTGTCGTCCAGGTCCGGCGGCATCAGCGCCATGTCGCTGCTGATCATCAGGAACGGCCGGCCGCCCAGACCGCCGTCCGGCACCGGCGTGAAGAAGGTGCCGTCCAGGTTGACGCCGGCCCGCACCCGCGGGTCGGCGGCGATGGTCGCCGCGGTGCCCGCGCCACCGATGGAGTGGCCTGCCATGCCGATGCGGGAGGAGTCGATCAGCTTGGCGTGCCGCCAGGTGGCCCGCGGCCCGGTCAACTCGTCGAGCAGGAAGGACACGTCCTTCGCCCGGCCGTCAGAGACCCGGCGCAACTCCTCGGTCGGCAGCACCTGCTCACAGGAGACGCAGTCCAGCAGCCGCCCGCCGGGGAAGCTGGAGCCGCCTGACTCGTACGCATGGTCCACGCTGGCCACCACGTAGCCGCGGCTCGCCAACTCCTCGGCCAGCACGGTGAGTGAGGAGCGCTGCATGGTGTATCCGGGCGAGAGCACCACCAGCGGGTACGGGCCGCCGGCGCGCAGCGGGCGGGCGTCCTCGCGGGCGTGGGTACGGGTGCCGCTGAGCTCCCGGGGCGTCAGCAACTTGCCGACCTCGCCCTGGGCGTCGAGCACGGCCTTGGACTCGGCCTCGGTCTGGTAGCCGGCCCGGTGGCCGGTGCCGGGGACCGCCGGGTAGTAGAGGGAGACCATCAACTCGCGGTCGGCGGTGGGCACCCACGGGTCCTTGCGGTCCTCGTCCACCAGGTGCAGCACGTCACGGCCGACGGCGTGCGCGCCGGTCGGCCGCGGCAGGCGCAGCGTGACGCCCTTGGCGTCCCCCGCCCCGCCGGCGACGTGCGCCCCGGGGGCGGGGTCGGTCCGGCCGGTCGTCGCCGCGGGGCCCCGCGGGTGGGGCCCCCCCGACGACCGGGTGTTCCTGCTGTCCACCACGC
>NZ_JBEHZD010000164.1:0-14091 GCF_040240285.1 Streptomyces sp. HSW2009
AGCAAGCCGTCAATGTTTCAGCTACGGGGGTCTTACCCTCTACGCCGGGCCTTTCGCATGCCCTTCGCCTACATCAAGGGTTGGTGACTCGCCCTGCCGCCGGCGTCCCCGCCGTACGACGGGCCCGCTCCCCCGCTCCGGAGGGGGAGGCCAGCGCGTCCGGCCGGTGCCCCCTCGGGTCGTACGATCGGTCAGAGCATGCGGCGCAGCGCGGTCTCCACGGCGTCGATGAGTGGGTCGCCCAGCGAGCGCGGGTGCCTGGCCAGGCCGAGTTCGACGTCCGGCAAGGTGGGGAGGGCGTTGGCGTCGTGGCAGGCCATGGCCGGTTCGAGGTTGGCCGGCAGGAGCGCGGCGACGCCGAGCCCGGCCCGTACCGCGGCGAGCACGCCGACCAGGCTGTTGCTCTCGAACGCCACCCGCCAGGGACGCCCGGCGCGTTCCAACGCGTCCAGCACCGACGTGCGCCAGGAGCAGGTGTTGGCGAACAGCACCACGGGCAGTGGGTCGTCGGCCACCTCCACACCCGGGCCGACGGCCCAGACCAGCGGGCGACGCACGGTCCAGCGCGGCGGCGCAGGAACGGCCGCCACCTCGTTGAGTACGAGGTGGACGCGGCCCGTGTCGTAGGCCCCGCGCATGTCGGCGTGGGACATGCTCAGCACCTCCAGGGTTGCACCGGGGTGCAACCTGGCGAGGTCGGCGAGGGCCTGCGGGAGTCGGGACGCGATGAGGTCTTCGAGCAGCCCGACGCCACAGCGGCCGGTGAGCGTGCGCCCGGTTTCGGTGAGTGCCTGGGTGGAGAGCGCGAGGATGCGTTCGGCGAACGGCAGGAGTTCCTCGCCCGCCCGGGTCAGCGAAACACCCGCGGGCGAGCGGTGGAGCAGCGGCCGGCCAACAACCCTCTCCAACTTGCGCACCTGCTGGCTGAGAGCCGGCTGGGTGTGCCCGAGCGTCGTCGCCGCACGGCTGATGCTGCCGGCCCGTACGACGGTGACGAAGGACCGCAGCAACCCGATCTCAAGGTCCTTGGCCATAACGTTTGATTATGTCAGTCCTTGCACATTCGCCACTACCTATGGTGTGCCGGAGGGCCTAGCGTCACGCAGGTGACCGGATACCGACAGGTGCTCACCCTGCCCGGGATGGCAGCGTTGTTGGGTGTCTCCTTCCTCGCCCGTACGGCGATCACGGCCGTTGCACTGGCGTTGACGACGTACGTCGTGTTCAGCCTGCACCTGGGTTATGCGGCGGCCGGCGTCGTCGTCGCTGCCCTGACCGTGGGACTGGCGGTGGGTGGTCCGCTGCTCGGCCGGGCGATCGACCGCCGGGGCCTGCGCACCGTGTTGGTGGCGACCTCCGTCGCGCAGGCGGTGTTCTGGTGGGGCGTGCCGTTCCTGCCCTTCCGGTATCTGGTGGGCGCCGCCTTCGTCGCGGGGCTGTTGATGGTGCCGGTCCAGTCGGTGACCAGGCAGGCGATCACCGCGCTGACGACGGTGGGCCAGCGCCGGACCGCGTTCGCGTGCGAGTCGGTGCAGGGCGAGCTGTCGTACGTGGTGGGCCCGGCGCTGGTGCTGCTGTGTGCGGCCGGGCTGCCGCCGCGCGCGGTGGTGTGGGGGCTCGGCGCCGCAATCGTGGCCGGTGGGGTGGGAGTGGCCTGGCTCGATCCGCCGCTGCGCTCGGCGGACGAGACCGCTGTCGGTACGGGTGGTCGGCCGCGGCACCGGGAGTGGTTGGGCGCCGGCATGGTGGCCGTACTGACGATGGCGTTCGGTACGGCGATGCTGCTCGGCGGCGTCGATCTCACGATCGTCGCCGTGCTTGCGGAGTCGGGGCAGTTGGGGTGGGCCGCGGTGGTCGTGGCCGTTCTCGGCCCGGCCTCCGTCGCAGGTGGGTTGGGTTACGGCGGATCGACCCTGGCACTGCCGGCTTGGCTGCTGCTCGGCCTGCTGGGGCTTCTGACGGTTCCGGTCGGGCTCGCCCATGGCTGGCCCTGGCTCAGCCTGGCCCTCGTGGGCACCGGGTTGCTCACCGCTCCCACCCTCGCCACGGTGGCGGACGCGGTGAGTCGGCTGGCGCCGGCCGGCGTACGGGGAGAGGCGACGGGGCTCCAGTCCTCCGCGCAGAGCGTGGGCTTCGCGCTCGGCTCCCCGATCGCCGGAATGGTGGTCGACGCCTCCGCGCCGGCGGGTGGGTTCGTGGTCGCCGGGCTGGCGGGGGTCGCCGCAGCGCTGGTGGGGTGGCTGCTCTCCCGGCGTCCCTCACACCGGGCACCCCACTCGCCGAAAGACCCCGCGGCAGCCCTCGTACTCCCCACAACAAAGGCTTTGCGCGGGCCGTCGTCCGAGTGATCAGGTGGTCCGATGACCCACGATGAGGGGACGCCCCTTCGACCGCGGACCCTGGCCTGGGTGAGTCAGCACCTGAGGAGCGGCGAACGGATCGTCAGAGCCGAGACGTTGCACGGTGGCATCACCGCCGACGTGCGGAGGCTGACCATCGGCGCGCCGCACGGCGGCACCCGCCATCTGGTGCTGCGGAGTTTCGTCGACGCGCACCGCGTGCGGTACGCCGCGGACTGGCTCGGCCGGGAGAGCGGCGCCCTGACCCTCCTCACGGCGACCGGTGTGTCGGCTCCCGAGCTGGTCGCGGTCGATCCGACCGCGACGTACTGCGAGTACCCGGCGCTCCTGATGACCCATCTGGCGGGCCGGACGGCCCTCCACGACGAGGGGCTGGAGGCGCGCGTTCCGCTGCTGGCCCGTCAGCTCGTGGCGATCCACGCGGTCCGCCCCATCGAACCACCCCGGACGTACGCGACGTTGACGACCGCCGACACCGTGGTGGTCCCGGAGGGCGCCGACGCGGCGATGTGGGCCGCGGCCGTCGACGTGATCCGCGAGCCCGCGCCGCCGTACGAGGGGCGGTTCCTGCACCGGGACTTCCAGCCCGGGAACGTACTGTTCGACGTGCCGGCCACTCCGTCCGCGCCACCCACGCGACCCGCGCCACCTTCGCCGTCCACACCGCTCGCTCCGCCCCACCCACCCGTGCCGTCGGCCGGCGTCCGGATCAGTGGCGTCGTCGACTGGGCCGGGGCCTCCTGGGGGCCTGCGGACCTCGATGTGGCGCACTGCTCGACCACGCTGGCGCTGCTGCACGGCCCGACGTGGGGTCTGCGGTTCACCGCTGCGTACGAGGAAGCCGGCGGGGTGCTGGCCGCGGCGACCGGTGAGCGGCGGTACTGGCAGGTGCGGGACGCGCTGGCGGCTTCGGAGGAGGTCCAGCCGGTGGCACGGGCCTGGCGGGAGGCCGGGCGGCCCGAGTTGACCGATCGGGTCGTGGCGGAACGGCTCGACGGCTACCTCGCGGCTGTGCTGGATGCGCTGAGCTGAGCTGAGGCCGGAACGCCCCCGTCCCGGCTCCCGCCTGGCCCGAAGACACCCGGCAGCGCCCGACAGACAGCGCCCGGTTGTGGGCTATGCGCGGGCCGCCCCAGCTCGTGCGCGCCCGGGCCGTGCGCCCGGCACCGCCGGTCGGCAAGGAGCCGAGCTCCCGCCGCCGGCAGCACCGGGCGCACCGTGGTGGACACGCGATGGTGTACGCGCAGCGATGGGCGCCGGTCGCTACGAGCCCATCTCCTCGATGAGGGCGAACACCTCGTCGGCCGTGGCACCCGAAAGGTCCTCGTCGCGGGTGCTCTCCGCGGCCGGGTCGGCAACCGTGGCGGGGTACTTCCACAGCAGTGCCTGGAGCCGGTTGACCAGGCCGGTCCGGCGCGGGTCGGCGGCCGGTAGCGCGGCCAGCGCGGCCTCCAGCTCATCGAGGTGGCCGAGCGCAGGGTGTGCCTGCTCCCCGTCGTCCGGCAGGAGTTGGGTGAGCAGTTGGCCGGCCAGCGTACTGGGCGTCGGATAGTCGAAGACCAGCGTGCTGGAGAGGGTCAGGCCGAGTGCGCCGCGCAGCCGGTTGCGCAGTTCGACGGCGGCGATGGAGTCGAACCCGAGTTCCTTGAAGGGCCGGTCGGAGTCGACGGCGTCCGGCGACGGGTAGTGCAGCACGGCCGCCACCTGGGTTCGTACGATCCCGAGCAGGCGCTCGACCCGGTCTTCCGCGGGCAGCGCCACCAGCGCGTCGCGCAACTCGGAGGCGGCGTCGGCCGCCGCGGCCCCGTCGGGTGCCCGGGTTGCCTCAACCGCGCGCCTGGCCTGCTCCACCCCAGTCAGCAGGGCGCTCGGGCGAGCCATGGTGAACAGGGGCGCGAAGCGGTCCCAGGCCACGTCGACCAGGGCCAGGTGCGGGTCGTCGTGGTCGAGCAGCGTGCCGAGCGCGCTCACCGCGAGCCGCGGATCGAGCGGCGCCAGACCCTGTCGCCGCAGCCGGTCGGTGTGCGCGGCGAGGTCGGTGTCCGTGTCGCCGGCCGCGCCGGGCAGGTCCCACAGGCCCCAGGTCACCGACGTCGCCCGGTGCCCGGCGGCCCGGCGCTGCTGCGCCAACGCGTCAAGTTGGGCAGTGGCGGCGGCGTAGGCGCCGTGGTCCTTGCTGCCCCAGGCGGCGGCGACGGTGGAGAAGTGCACCACCGTGTCGTCGGGTCCGAGCCCGCACAGTTCGTCCAGGTGCGGACCGCCGTCCACCAGGTTGGCCTCGATCACCTCGCCGAGCCCGGCCGGGGTGACCTCGGTCAGCGGGGCGAGTTCGCCGGTGGCCGAGGTGGAAATGACCGCGCCGATCCGCGCCCCGCGCTCAGCCAGGTCGGCCACCAGGCGGGCAACGGCGTCCCGGTCGCTCGGCGCACCGTCAAGGACCTCCAACTCAGTGCCCAGGGCTTGGAGTTCGGACGTCAGTTCCGTCGCTCCGGCGGCGCTGGAGCCGTCGGGCCCGAGGAGCAGGACGCGGTCCGCGCCGGCCTCGGCAGCCCAGCGGGCGAGGTGCCCTGCCGGTCCGTCGGCCGTGCCGGTGATGAGTACGGCGTCGCGCGGCTGCCAGGCCTGCTGCGGGGTGCGTTCGCCCAGTGGGGCGGGCACCAGCCGCCGGCCCCACGCCGCGCCGTCGCGCAGCGCCGCCTGGTCCTCGCCCTGGGCTCCGGCGAGCAGCGCGCGGAGCAACCCGGGATCGACGCTCTCCGGCCGTGCCGGCAAGTCGAAGAGTCCGCCCCACAGTTCCGGGTGTTCCAGGGCCGCCACCCGGCCCAGGCCCCAGAGCTGGGCCTGTACGGGCGCGTCGACGGATTCCGCGTCGGAGACCGCCACCGCGCCCCGCGTGGCGCACCACAGCGGGCTGCTGACGCCGACTTCCAGCAAGGCTTGCACCAGCGCGAGCGTCGCGGCGACGCCGGCCGTCAGGCTCGTGCGCGCCGGGTACGGGCGCTCGTCCAGGCCGAGCAAGGAAAGGACGCGGGTGGGTGCGGCGGCCTCGTCCGCGTAGACGTCCTGCAACTCCGCGACCAACCCTGCGCGGTCAATCCCCTCCCCCACGGCCAGCCGGCGCACCTGGCCACCTGCCGCGCCCAGGGCCTCCGTGCACAGCTCGACCCACTCGTCGGCGCCCGCATCGGGGCACACCAGGAGCCAGGGTTCGGCCGGCCCCGCCGGTTCCGCGAGGTGGCTGAGGCGGTGCCACGCGATGCGGTACCGCCACTCGTCCATCTGGGACCGCTCGCGCCCGGCCCGACGCCACTGGGCCAGCACCGGCAGCACCACGCCCAGCGAGGACCGAGCCGCTTCGTGACCGTCCTCCGCCCCACCGTCGAGCTGCAAGGCCGCCGTGAGCGCGCCGAGATCCTGCTGCTCCACGGCGGCCCAGAAACCAGCTTCCTCCTCGTTCCCCTCCGGCCCCCCGATCGCGGGCAACGCGTCGGGAAGCCAGTAGCGTTCGCTTTGGAAGGCGTAGGTGGGGAGGTCGACGGTGTGTGGGGTGGGGTTGGTGGGGTACCAGCGGGTCCAGTCGATGGTGATGCCTGCGGTGTAGGCGTGTCCGACGGAGCGGAGGAGTTGGTCGACTCCGCCTTGGTCGCGGCGGAGGGTGGGGACGGCGGCGGCGTGGATGCCTGTGTCGTCGAAGGTTTCTTGGAGTCCGACGGTGAGGACGGGGTGAGTGCTGGCCTCGATGAAGACCCGGTGTCCGTCGGCCAGGAGTACGCGTACGGCATCCGCGAAGCGGACTTGTTCGCGCAGGTTGGTGACCCAGTAGCCGGTGGACAGCTCGCTGGTGTCAATCCGCTGAGCCGTCACCGCGGAGTAGAAGGCGATGTCGGACCGAGTGGGCGTGATACCCGCCAGCACCTCGTGCAACTCGTCGGCGATCTCATCGACCTGCGGGCTGTGCGAGGCGTAGTCCACATCGATCAGCCGCGCCCGACCACCGGACTCTTCCAGCGCGGTGACGGCATGCTGAACATGCTCAGGCGGACCGGAAATCACCGTGGAGCCGGGACCGTTGGCTGCCGCGATGCCTGCGCCGGCTGCCGCCTCACCAAGCCCTGCGAGGAAGTCGGCCGCCTTGTCCTGACTCAACGCGAGGGACGCCATCGCGCCGCCACCCGCCAACTTACGCAACGCCTTGCTGCGCAGGGCCACCACCTTCGCACCGTCTTCCAGAGACAGCGCACCGGCGACGACGGCCGCAGCGATCTCACCCTGGCTGTGACCGACGACCGCAGCCGGCTTCACACCCTGATCCGCCCACACCGCAGCCAACGACACCATCACCGCCCACAACACAGGCTGCACCACATCAACCCGACCAAGGTCAGCAGCATCCACACCACCCCTCAGGACCTCGGCCAGCGACCAGTCCACGTACGGCACGAGCGCCTGCTCACACTCCGCAACCCGCGCCGCAAACACCGGCGAAGACTCCAGCAACCCCGCACCCATCCCCACCCACTGCGACCCCTGACCAGGGAAAACAAGCACCGGGCCGAGGTCCGTATGGGGGGGTGGGAAGGGCTCGGTGAGGTGGGGGTGGGGTTGGTCGGTGGCGAGGGCTTTGAGGATGGTGGGGAGTTCGTTGGGGTGGGTGGTGGTGATGAGGGCGCGGTGGTCGAAGGTGGTGCGGGTGGTGGCTAGGGACCAGCCGATGTCGATGGGTGAGAGGTGGGGGTGGCGGGTGAGGTGGTCGGCCAGGGCCTGTGCCTGGGCTCGTAGCGCCTGAGGGGTACGAGCCGACAGGACCCACGGCAACGGCCCACCCACGACCACGACCGACCCGCCCTCGGCCCCTGCCGCCCTTCCTGCCTCGGCCACCGTCGCGGACTCCGGTGCCGCACGGCCCTCCGGCGCTTCAAGGTGCGCCGGCGCCCCGGGGGCATCCGGTGATTCGGAGGGCGCCGGTGCCGCAGGGGCCTCCTCCACGATCACGTGCGCGTTGGTCCCCGAGATCCCGAACGAGGACACCCCGGCCCGCCGCGCGTGCTCGCCGCTAGGCCACGGGACCTGTTCGGTGAGCAGGCGCACGCTCCCTGCCGACCAGTCGACGTGCGGGTTGGGTTGGTCGACGTGCAAGGTCCTGGGCAGCGTCTCGCGCTGAAGCGCCATGATCATCTTGATGACGCCGCCGACGCCCGCGGCTGCCTGGGTGTGTCCGATGTTGGACTTGATGGACCCCAGCCACAGGGGTTGGCCTTCAGGCCGGTCCTGGCCGTACGTGGCGAGCAGGGCCTGCGCCTCGATCGGGTCGCCGAGCGAGGTGCCCGTGCCGTGCGCCTCCACGGCGTCCACCTGGTCGGGGGCGAGGCGGGCGTTCTCCAGCGCCTGCCTGATGACCCGTTCCTGGGCGACGTCGTTGGGGGCGGTGAGGCCGTTGCTCGCACCGTCCTGGTTGATCGCCGAACCACGGATGACGGCCAGCACGCGGTGGCCGTTGCGGCGCGCGTCCGAGAGGCGTTCCAGCAGGATCAGGCCGACGCCCTCGGAGAAGCCGGTGCCGTCCGCCGATGCCGCGAAGGACTTGCAGCGGCCGTCGGGCGCGAGCCCCCGTTGCCGGGAGAACTCGGCGTAGGCGGTCGGCGTGGTGAGCGAGGTGACGCCGCCGGCGACGGCCATCTCGCACTCACCCTGGCGCAGTGCCTGGGCCGCCAGGTGCATCGCCACCAACGACGACGAACAGGCAGTGTCGACCGTGACGGCCGGCCCTTCGAGGCCGAAGGTGTACGCCACCCGGCCGGACACCACACTGGTGAGGCTGCCGGTGGTGGCGTAACCCTCGAAGCCCTCCGGGATGTGCGGGGTGCGCGACAGGTAGTCCTGGCTGGAGACACCCGCGTACACCCCCGTGGCCGAGCCCTTGACCTGCGTGGGGTCGAGGCCGGCGCGTTCGAAGAGCTCCCAGGCGACCTCAAGCAGCAGCCGCTGCTGTGGGTCCATGGCCAGCGCTTCGCGCGGGCTGATCCCGAAGAACTCGGCGTCGAAGCGGTCGGCGCCGTCCAGGAACCCGCCGTCGCGCACATAGCTGGTCCCGGGGTGGTCCGGGTCCGGGTGGTAGAGGCCCTCCAGGTCCCAGCCGCGGTCGGTGGGGAACCCCGTGATGGCGTCCGTGTCCGATGCGACCAGGTCCCACAGGTCTTCCGGGCCGCGGACGCCGCCCGGGTAACGGCAGGCCATGCCGACGACGGCGATCGGTTCCTGGGACCGTTCCGTCACCTCGCGCAGCCGCTGGCGCGCCTGCCCGAGGTCGACCGTGACCCGCTTCAGATACTGACGGAGCTTGGCTTCCGTGTCCGACATCAGTTCTCGCTCCTGATCAAGAAGGCAGTTCGCGGTCGATGAAGGCGAACAGCTCGTCGTCCGACGCCGCGTCCACCGCGTCGCTGTCGACGGCGTCCGGGTCCGGCTGGTCGTCGGGGCCGTTGTCGTTCAACCGCCACAGCAGCGTCTCCAGCCGCTTGGCGAGCTTGCCGCGTACGTCGCCGTCCGAGGTGAACTGCGCCATGGCTGTCTCGAACTTGGTGAGTTCGTCGAAGAGCGGCGCCGCCGGGTCGGCCGCTGCGGGGCACAGCTTTTCGCGCAGGTCCTCGGCGATGGCCGCGGGCGTGGGGTACCTGAAGATGAAGGTGGCGGGCAGCCTGAGTCCAGTGGCTGCGGAGAGCCGGTTGCGCAGTTCCACGGCAGTCAGCGAGTCGAATCCCAGGTCCTTGAACGGGGCGTCGCTGTGCACCGCGTTCAGGTCGGCGTGGCCGAGTACGGCCGCCGCGTTGCTGCGGACCAGATGGAGCAGGGTGCGGTGCTGTTCTTCGGTGGAGAGGGCGGCGAGTTGGGCGGCCCAGTTGGTCGCGGCCTGGTTGGTGGCCGCGCCGCGCCGCGTGGTGTTGGTGGCCACCAGGGCGCGGAGTTGGGCCGGCAGCGTGTCGGCCGGTTGGCCCGCCAGGGTGCGCAGGTCCAGGTTGACGGCGGCGAGTTGGGCGTCGCCGTGTCGGGTGGCGGCGTCCAGGAGGCGCAGTGCGTGGTCGTTGGTGAGCGCCTTGATGCCGGAGCGGTTCATCCGGGCCAGGTCGGCGGTGTCCAGGTGGCCGGTCATGCCGCTGGCGTCGGCCCACAGGCCCCAGGCGATGGACACGCCGGGCAGTCCGTGGGCGCGCCGGTGGGCCACCAGTGCGTCACAGAAGGCGTTGGCCGCCGCGTAGTTGGCCTGTCCGGGGCTGCCGAGGGTGGCTGCCGCGGAGGAGAACACCACGAACATCCCGAGCCGTAGTCCTGCCGTCGCCGCGTGCAGGTGGGCGGCGGCGCTTGCCTTGGTCGCCCAGACGGGTGCCAGCTGGTCCGCCGTCTGCGAGGTGACCATGGCGTCGTCGAGTACGCCCGCTGCGTGGATGACGCCGGTCAGCGGGTGGGCCGGGTCGACGGAGGCGACCAGGTCGGCGACGGCCGCGGCGTCCGTGACGTCGGCGGCGACGATCTGGGCCTCGGCGCCGGCTTCGGCCAGTCGGGCGAGCAGTTCGCTCGCGCCGGGTGCGTCGGGTCCGCGCCTGCTGACCAGCACCAGGTGGCGGATGCCCCAGGTGCGGGCCAGGTGTTCGGCGACGTGGCCGCCGAGGGTCCCGGTGCCGCCGGTGATCAGTACGGTGCCGTCGGCGTCGACGGTGCCTGGCACGTCGAGTACGAGCTTGCCGGTGTGCTTGGCCTGGCTGAGGTGGCGCAGTGCCTGCCGGGCGCGGCTGAGTGGCCAACTGCGGACGGGGGGCGGCTGGAGCGTGCCCTGTCGGAAGAGTTCGCCGAGCGTGCCGAGCATCTCGCCGATGCGGTCCGGGCCAGCGTGGGTGATCAGGTCGTACACCTGGTAGCTGACGCCAGGGTGGGCCGCGGTCACCTGGTCCGCGTCGCGGATGTCGGTCTTGCCCATCTCCAGGAGCCGGCCGCCGTCACCCAGCAGGCGCAGTGAGGCGTCGATGAACGGGCCGGTCAGGCTGTTGAGCACGACGTCGACGCCCCGGCCGCCGGTGGCTTCCCTGACGGTCGTCTCGAAGTCCAGGTCACGGGAGTTGGCCCGGTGTGCCTCGTCGATGCCCATGTCGGCGAGGACGGGGTGTTTGGCGGGGCTGGCCGTGGCGTAGACCTCGGCGCCCAGGTGGCGGGCGATCTGGACGGCCGCGGTGCCGACGCCGCCGGTCGCGGCGTGGATGAGCACGGATTCGCCGGCTCGTACGCGACCGAGTTCGACCAGCCCGTACCAGGCGGTGAGGTAGGCGATGGGGACGGCCGCCGCCTGCTGGTAGCTCCAACCCTCGGGGATGGGGGCGACGAGTCGGGCGTCGGTCAGGGTGAGTGGTCCGAAGGCGCGGTCGAAGACGCCGAGGACACGGTCGCCGACGGCGATGTGGGTGACGCCGGGGCCGACTTCCACGACGACACCGGCGCCCTCGCCACCGAGGCCGGTCTGGCCCGGCACCATGCCCAGGCTGACGACCACGTCACGGAAGTTGATGCCGGCCGCGTGCACGGCGACCCTCAGTTGTCCTTCGCCGAGCGGTTCGAGCACCTCGGGGCAGGGCACGGGCCGGACGTTCTCCAGCGTGCCGCTGCCGTCGGTGTCCAGGCGCCAGGCGGCCCGCCCGGCGGGGCCGACGACCCCGCCGCCGGTGGTTCCGCCGCGTACCAGCCGCGGTACGAGGAGTTGCCCGCCGCGCAGTGCGGCCTGCGTCTCGGCCGCGGTGAGCGCCCGCCGTACGCCGTCGACCAGGCCGGCGCTGCCGGCCGTTGCTTCGGCGTCCGGGTCGAGGTCGATGAGCAGGAACCGGCCGGGGTTCTCCGATTCCGCACTCCGCACCAGGCCCCACGTGCCCGCGCCGGTGACGTCGAGTTCGCCGTGTTCGCTCGGGCCTGCGGCGACCGCGCCGTGGGTGACGATGACCAGCCGGCTCTCCGCGAGCCGCGGCTCGGCGAGCCACCCCCGGACGAGGTCCAGGGTGCGCTGGGTGGTCCGGTGACCGGCGGCGGCGAGTTCTTCGCCATCGGCCGGCGGCACGCAGGCGAGGGCGAGTACGGGCGCCGTAGCGCCTTCGTCAAGCGCCGTGACCAGGGCGGACACCTCGGCGTACGGGCGCGGGCCCGCGCCGCTCGGAGTGGCGAGGTCAGCGAGGTGGAACGGGTCCTGGCCGAGGACGGCCCAGTCGCCGGCCGCGAGGTCGTCCGCGCCGCTGCCGGGCAGCAGGGGCACGGGCGTCCAGTCGAGTGCGAAGAGCCCGTCGGCTCCCCGGCCGCCTGCGGAGTGCAGTTGGTCCGCGGTCGCGGCCCGCATCGCCACCGCGTCGACGGTGAGGACCGGCGCCCCGACCGCATCGGCCACGGTCAGCCGAAGCGCCCGCTCGCCGTCGCCGCCCTGCTGGTCGCCGGGTTGGATGCGTACGCGTACGGTGCCTGCCTTGGCGGCCCACAGGGAGACGCCGTTCCAGGCGAAGGGCAACCACACACGGTCCGTGCCCGCCGCCCGCCGCGGCTGACCGGCGGCCGGGGTGGCCGTGCCGGTGTCACCCTGGGGCGCATCGGTCTCCGGATTGGATTCCGGGCCGGTCTCCGCCAGGGTGCCAGCGGTGGCCTGGTCGGCGAGCAGGGCCGGGTGGAGCGCGGCGTCGAGCAGGGCCGGGTGGATGCCGTAACCCTCCAACTCCCCCGCCGACTCGGGCAACTCCACCTCCGCGTACACCTCGTCCCCGCGCCGCCACGCAGCCCGCAACCCCTGGAACGCCGGGCCATAGCCGTACCCACCCGACGCCGCCCGCTCGTAGAACCCGGCGACCTCCATCGACTCCGCACCGGCCGGAGGCCACACGCCCGCCAGCCCGTCCGGCTGCGCCGACTCATCCTGCGGGGGGCTGAGTACGCCCTCCGCGTGGCACACCCAGGTGGCGGCCCCGGTCGGGTCGTCGTCGGGACGCGAATGGATCTGTAGGTCGCGCGAACCGTCGGCGGCAGGTGCGCCGACGACGACCTGGATGCGGAGCCCGCCGGACGCGGGCAGCACCAGTGGTACCTGGAGCGCCAGTTCGTCCACGCCCGCGCACCCGGCCTCGTCGGCGGCGCGCAACGCCCATTCGGCGAGCGCCGCACCGGGCAACAGCACCGAGCCGGCCACCACGTGATCGGCCAACCAACCCCGGCCGCCACTCACGGACAGCCGACCGGTCAACAGCAGCCCCCCATCGGTGAGTTCGACCGCAGCGGGCAGCAGGGCGTGCTCGACCCGCTGCAACCCGGCTGCCCCCATGTCACCGATGTCGCTGTTGGTGATCAGCCAGTACGAATCGCGCTGGAAGGCGTAGGTGGGCAGGTCCACGACGCGTGGGGTGGGGTTGCTGGGGTACCAGCGGGTCCAGTCCACGGTGACGCCCGCGGCGTAGGCGAGTCCGACGGAGCGCAGGAGCTGGTCCACTCCGCCTTGGTCGCGGCGGAGGGTGGGGACGGCCGTTGCCTGGATGCCTGTCTCTTCGAAGGTTTCTTGGAGTCCGACGGTGAGGACGGGGTGGGTGCTGGCCTCGATGAAGACCCGGTGTCCGTCGGCCAGGAGTACGCGTACGGCATCGGCGAAGCGGACTCGTTCGCGCAGGTTGGTGACCCAGTAGCCGGTGGACAGCTCGCTGGTGTCGATCCGCTGAGCCGTCACCGTGGAGTAGAAGGCGATGTCGGACCGAGTGGGCGTGATACCGGCCAGCACCTCGTGCAACTCGTCGGCGATCTCATCGACCTGCGGGCTGTGCGAGGCATAGTCCACATCGATCAGCCGCGCCCGACCACCGGACTCTTCCAGCGCGGTGACGGCGTGCTGAACATGCTCAGGCGGGCCGGAGATGACGGTGGAGCCGGGGCCGTTGGCTGCTGCGATGCCGGCGCCGGCTGCCGCTTCACCAAGCCCTGCGAGGAAGTCGGCTGCCTTGTCCTGACTGAGTGCGAGGGACGCCATCGCCCCGCCACCCGCCAACCTGCGCAACGCCTTGCTGCGCAGGGCCACCACCTTCGCACCGTCTTCGAGAGACAGCGCGCCGGCGACGACGGCTGCGGCGATCTCACCCTGGCTGTGCCCGACGACCGCGGCCGGCTTCACACCCTGATCCGCCCACACCGCAGCCAACGACACCATCACCGCCCACAACACAGGCTGCACCACATCAACCCGACCAAGGTCAGCGGCATCCACACCACCCCTCAGGACCTCGGCCAGCGACCAGTCCACATACGGCGCAAGCGCCTGCTCACACTCCGCAACCCGTGCGGCGAACACCGGCGAAGCTTCGAGCAACCCCGCGCCCATTCCGACCCACTGCGACCCCTGACCAGGGAAGACGAGCACCGGGCCGGAGTCTTCCCCGGTAGGTGTGGTGCCCAGGGTGACGACGTTGGGGTGGGGTTGGTCGGTGGCGAGTGCTTCGAGTGCGATCAGGAAGGACTCACGATCCTCACCAACGGCGATGGCACGGTGGTCGAAGCGGGTACGAGTGGTCAGCAACGACCAACCCACCTCCGTCGGACGCAACCCAGGCTCATCCGACAACCGCTCCACCAACGCCCGCGCCTGACCCCGCAAAGCCTCCGGCGTACGCGCCGACAACACCCACGGCACCACACCCAACACCTCACCCGCCACCGCCACCTCAGGCTCCACCCCAGCCTG
>NZ_JBEHZD010000165.1:0-14049 GCF_040240285.1 Streptomyces sp. HSW2009
GTGCGTTCGCGTGGTCGCGACGGGACGGGGCCGCTGCGCCGGGCCGCGGCGGTCCTGACCTCGCTGAGCGCGGTCGTGGGGGCCCCCCGGGGGGGCGGGGCCCCCCCCCCCGCCCGGGCCGGCCGCCGGCTCCCGCCCTCGGGCAGGCGGCCCGGCAGCCGCCCAGCCACGCAAGAATGCCCCCACGCACGTGCGGGGCCCGAGCCCCCCGGCCCCGGCCCCCGCACACCGTACGGCGCCGCGCGCTACCCCTTCACGCACACCACCTGCTTGAGCTTCGCCACCACCTCGACCAGGTCCCGCTGCTGGTCGATGACCTTCTCGATCGACTTGTACGCGCCGGGGATCTCGTCCACCACGCCGGCGTCCTTGCGGCACTCCACGCCCTTCGTCTGCTCCTCCAGGTCCTGGGTGGAGAAGCGCCGCTTGGCCGCGTTCCGGCTCATCTTGCGGCCCGCGCCGTGCGAGGCGGAGTTGAAGGAGGCCGCGTTCCCCAGGCCCTTGACGATGTACGAGCCGGTGCCCATGGAGCCGGGGATGATGCCGAGTTCGCCGGCGCCGGCCCGGATCGCGCCCTTGCGGGTGACGAGCAGGTCCATGCCGTCGTACTGCTCTTCGCTGACGTAGTTGTGGTGGCAGGAGATGACCTCGTCGAACGTCACCCGGGCCGTGCGGAACTCGCGCCGCAGGACCTCCTGGAAGAGCGCCATCATGATCGACCGGTTCTTCTTGGCGTACTCCTGGGCCCAGAACAGGTCGTTGCGGTACGCCGCCATCTGCGGGGTGTCCGAGACGAAGACGGCCAGGTCACGGTCGACCAGGCCCTGATTGTGCGGCAGCTTCTGGGCCTGGCCGATGTGGTACTCGGCCAGTTCCTTGCCGATGTTGCGCGAACCGGAGTGCAGCATCAGCCACACCGCGCCCTGCTCGTCCAGGCACACCTCGACGAAGTGGTTGCCGCCGCCGAGCGTGCCCATCTGCTTGGTGGCCCGCTCCTGGCGAAACTTCACCGCATCGGCCACGTGGTCGAACCGGGACCAGAAGTCGTCCCAGCCCGCGGTCGACAGCCCGTACAGCCGGCCCGGGTCCACCGGCGAGTCGTGCATGCCGCGGCCCACCGGGATGGCCTGCTCGATCTTGGACCGCAGCCGCGACAGGTCGTCCGGCAGATCGCTGCTGGTCAGCGACGTCTTCACGGCGCTCATGCCGCAGCCGATGTCCACCCCGACCGCCGCCGGGCAGACCGCGCCGTGCATGGCGATCACGGAGCCGACCGTGGCGCCCTTGCCGTAGTGCACGTCCGGCATGACGGCCAGACCCTTGATCCACGGCAGGGTCGCGACGTTGCGGAGCTGGTCCATCGCACCGCCCTCGACCGTGGCCGGATCGGCCCACATGCGGATGGGCACCCGTGCGCCCGCTACCTCTGTGTACGTCACGTCGTACCCCATTCCCCCGTGAAAGACAGAAAAAAGACAGAAAAGTGAAAAGCCGGACCTGGCGCTACATTCATGACCGTGAACCGGCGAACGCGCTAGCGGTTGAGGTAAACATTGTCTCCATCGGCCGCCCTGGTGCGGCAACCAGTTTTCCGGGGAAGGGAGCCGCGGACAGTGCAGCGAAGGCCGTACGTACCGGGCACCGCGCTGACCGCCGCCGCGCTCGTCGCGGGGCTCGCCGGATGCAGCGGGGAGACCGCCGCCACCAGCAACGACAAGAACCAGCCAGGCAGTTCCAACTCGACGACGAACGCACGGCCCGGCAAGTTCCGCACCCTCCCCGAGCCCTGCGGCAGCGTCGGCGCCGACACCCTGCGCGCCCTGCTGCCCGGTCTTGACGACCAGGACGAGGAGGCGCAGGAGGCGGTGTTGGAGGGCCAGCCGGCCGTCACGTACGACACCGACCGCCGGGTCGGCTGCCGTTGGAAGCTGACGACGCCGGAGGGCTCCCGACACCTGACGCTCGACTTCGAGCGCATCGTCTCGTACGACCCCGGGGTCGGCGACGACGAGCGGGCCGCCGCAGCGTACGCGAAGAAGGCGAAGGCGGCGAAGATCCCGCTGGTCGACGCCACCGCGAGCCCGAGCAGCAGCCAGCCGAGCGGGACCGAGAGCGCCTCGCCGAACCCCGACGGCACCGCGTCGCCGCAGACCGGGACCGCCACCACCGACGACGGGGTCACCACGGCCGACGCCGACCAGCCGGACATCGTCCGGGGCACGGGCGAGGCCCCGACCACCGCCCCGCACGGCCGCGCGGACCTGGCCGACACCACCGCCTGGCACCTGGCGTCCGCCCGCGACACGGGCCAGCGCGGGGAGCGCACCGCGGTGCGGGTGGTCGCGAGCACCGACGACCCGTCCGCCCCCACCTCCGCCACGCCGTCCACCGGCGGCACGCCCCCGCCCGGCGGCAGCCCGTCCGACGCCGGCCCATCCGACGGCGGCGGCGAGCCGGGCGACGACGGGGAAGCGCCCGACCTGTCCCCGCGGCAGCTCGACGGGCTCGGCGACGAGGCGTTCTTGAACGACGAGTTCAAGAACGCCGACTCCGGCGTGCACCGCGACATCACCATCGTCTTCCGATCGTCCAACGTGATCGTCACGATCGAATACGACCAGTGGTCCACCGACCCGCAGCACCTCCCCGACAGCGCGGAGCTCCAGGAGAAGGCGCAGGGGCTGGCCCGTAAGCTGCCCGGACGGTTCGGCGACTAGGACGGGACTCCGGGACGTGGACGTGCAGGACCCGGACGGGGCGTCTCACGACGCGTACGTACGAGGACGACGAGGGCGGCGCGTACGGCCCCTGCGGCCCGTGTCGCCGGCGCGCCGGCCGCGGTCGGCGCGGGTCACGGGGCGCCGCGCACCGTCACGCTTCGGCGACTAGTTCAGCGATTACCGTCACGGTTCGGCCGACCTGCGGCCACGGCCGCGTACCGTGCCGAACGAGTCACGCGGCGGGACGGCCGCCCACCGACAGAGAATGAGCGAAGGACCATGCACCGAACAGCACCGAGACTCGCCCGAATGCTCGCCTGCGCAGCCGTACCGGTGATGGCGGTGGCCGGGTGCTCGTCCGACTCGGGGGACAAGGACCCGAAGGACGACGCGTCGAAGTCGGCCTCCGTCAACCCGTCGCCGACCGTCGCCGCCGCGCGGTACGCCAAGCTCCCCGAGGCGTGCAAGACGCTGGGCCAGCGGACCGTGGACGACCTGGTCCCGAAGGCGAAGGACAAGAAGGGCAAGACGCTCCCCTCGGCGAACATCAACGAATCCGCGAGCTGCCTGTGGTCCGGCCTCGACGGGTACCAGTACCGCCAGCTCAGTGTCTCGATGAAGCTGTTCCCCTCGGAGCTCAACCTCGGTACGGGCGACAAGCGGGCCGCCGGCTACGCCGCGCAGCAGACCGAGCGGGCCAGCACGGCGGACGGCGCGCGGGGCGCCAAGAAGAGCACCGCAACCGGCATCGGCGACGAGGCGACGACCGTCGGCACGACCGTGAAGAAGGACGGCGACGACTTCAAGAACGAGACGGTGGTGGCCCGCGCCGCCAACGTCGTCGTGACGGTCGAGTACCGCGGCGCCGGCTACGAGGACGCGAAGCCGCCGAAGCCCGAGGACCTCCAGAAGGACGCGCAGAAGGCGGCCAAGGAGGCGGTGTCCGCGCTCGCCAAGGCCAACGAGGACCAGCCCACCGAGTCGGCAAGCCCCCAGGACAACACGGGCTCCAACCCGGGCTCCGGCTCGGGCACCGACGGCGACGACGACCACAAGAGCACCGACACGAGCGGTGACGGCGACGGTGACGGCGGCTCGGGCAAGAGCAGGGGCTCGGGCCGCCACTGAGTGGTGTGGTTCCCGGTGGGCGGGGGCGAGGTTGCCCCTCCCGCGGCCGGGAGCGGGCTGGTTCCCGGTAGGTGAGGGCGAAGGCTACTCCTCCCGCGGCCGGGAGCGGGTTGGCTCCCCAGGAGGTGAGGGCGAAGGTTGCCCCTCCCGCGGCCGGGAGCGGTTTGGGTGGGGGGGGGGGGGGGGGGGGGGGGGGGGGGCGCGCCCGGGGGGCGGGGGGCGGGGGGGCGGGCCGCGGGGCCGGGGGGGGGGGGGGGGGGGGGGGGCGCCCCCCCCCCCCCCCCCCCCCCCCCCCCCACCGTCGCGTACGGGCCGTGTCCGCGGCCGGCCCCGTACCAACGGAAGCGCAGGTGACAGCCGTACGCGCAATGCCGCGGCAGTCACGGAGCGCGACATGGGCGCACCGTATGCGACGGCGGCCCGCCCAAAACGGGGCGCAGGCCCCGGCGTGCGCCGGGAACGGAGCGCTGCCGCACGCCTGTTCGCCCCTGGGGGCACTCCGAGCTTGACGCGTATGCCAGGCTTGGCGCGCTAGTTGCCGAGGGCGGGGAGGGATCGCGGGTGGCCGCGATGCAATTGACGCGCACACACCGAATACTCATCGGGGTGATCATCGCCGGTGCGGTGGTGATCGCCGCGATCGGGTTCGTCGGGTCCTACGCCGCGGTCCGTGACCTCGCGCACGACAAGGGGTTCGGCAGCTTCGCCAACGTTTTCCCGATCGGCATCGACGCCGGAATCGTCGTACTCCTCGCCCTCGACCTGCTGCTGACGTGGATTCGCATCCCGTTCCCGCTGCTGCGCCAGACCGCCTGGCTGCTGACCGCCGCCACCATCGCCTTCAACGGCGCCGCCGCCTGGCCCGACCCGCTGGGCGTCGGGATGCACGCGGTCATCCCCATCCTGTTCGTCGTCGCCGTCGAATCCGCCCGACACGCGGTCGGCCGCATCGCGGACATCACCGCGGACCGGCACATGGAGTCCGTCCGCGTCGCCCGCTGGCTCCTCGCCCCCTTCCCCACCTTCCGGCTCTGGCGCCGGATGAAGCTGTGGGAACTCCGCTCCTACGACGAGGTCATCCGGCTCGAACAGGACCGCCTCGTCTACCGCGCCCGACTGCGCGCCCGCTTCGGCCGCGCCTGGCGCCGCAAGGCACCCGTCGAATCCCTGATGCCGCTGCGCCTGGCCCGCTACGGCGTACCGCTGTCCCAGACCGCCCCGGCCGGCCTCGCCGCCGCCGGCATCGTCATCCCCGCGGAACGCGCCCTCGCCATCAGCATCGGCGAACCGGCGGCTGACGCGACGGGCGCCGGCGACGCCGACGCGCCCCAGCGGGTGGCGGCGGAACGCGTGGACGCCGCATCCGGCGCGGCCGGCGCGGCACCGGATGCGGCTGGGGCCGCTGAAGTCGGCGGCACGACCGCGCGTGGCCTGGCCACCGCAGGCCCGGGCCCCGCCGCGCTGGAACCCGGGCAGGGGGCCACGGCCGCCGCGTCACTGACCAAGACGCCACCGCAGGATGCGGGGGCGGCTGGGGCTGTAGCTGGAGCTGGGGCCGCGGGTACGGGTGCGGCTGGCGCTGGTGCGGGCGCTACGGCTGCGGCTGGTGCGGCCGGTACGAGTGCTGCTGGTGCCGGTACCGCCGCCACCGGTACGCCGGGTGCTGGTACGGCCGCCGCGGCGGCGGGCGCGCCGGCCGGTGCGGTCGCGACCGGTGGGGCGGCCGAGGCTGCCGCGCCGGCGAACGCCACGGCGGGGGCCGCGGGTACGGGTACGGGTACGGGTACCGCCGCGAGTGCGGGTGCACAGGCCGCTCCCGCCGCGCAAGCCACCCCCGCCGCACAGGCAACCCCCGCCGCGCAAGCCACCCCCGCCGCACAGGCAACCCCCGCCGCGCAAGCCACCCCCGCCGCACAGGTCACACCGGCCGCGGACACCGCGCAGACCGCCGGTACCAGACAGGCCGCGCACACCGGACAGGCCCCGAACGGCGCCGGCTCCCCGCACGGCGCCGGCGCCGCTGCTGGTGCCGCACCCACCACCGCGGCCCCCGCCCAGGCCGCCCCGCCGGCCGCCGCGGCCCACCCGGCCACCACGGACGCACCAGCGGCAACCGCAACGACCGACACCACAGCCCCCACCGCCGCCCAGGCGGCCCAAGCAGTGCAGCCGGCCCAGGTGGCCCAACCGGCCCAGGCCGCGCACCCGCACTCGCACCCGCACCACGCCACCAACGGCTCCCCCGTCCCGGCGGCTGCCGCCGCGAACGGCGCACTCGCCCACGCGGGCCAGCCCACCGGTCAGCCCGCAGCCCAAGCCGCCGCAGGTCAGCCGGGTGCCGCGACGGCTGCGGCGGCTGACGCAGGTGCCATGGGCGAAGCCGGTCAGCCGGGTGTCGACGGCGGCCCGGTGACCGTGCCCGTCGGCTCCGGCGGACGCCGCCGTACGCTCGGCAACGCCCAGTACGGCGGCCACCCGGGCCCGGCGGGCGGCTACCCCGACGAGCGCCCGTACCCGGTCGAACTCGCCTACCCGGACGAGCGCCCCTACCCGCAGGAGCGCCCCTACCCGCAGGAGCAGCCCTACGCGCCCGAGCAGCGGGCCGCGGCGCACCGCGACGAGTGGCGCGCCGGCGGGTACGAGGACCACTACGAGGAGCGCCGCATCGAACGGCGCGTCGAACGGCGCGAGAGCCTGCGCGAGGAGCGCGGCGCATCGGTCGCGCTGCCGGACTACCCGTCGGACGCCACCCAGGAGATCGCGCTCTCCGCGCTCACCGACGACGTCCCGCAGTCCGCACTCCCCGACGACGTGCCGCGGGACGAGGCGTTCTACGGCGCCTTCCGCCGGTTCGTGGTGGAACGCGGCGCTTTCCCCGACTCCCGGCAGTTCAGCCGCTATCTGCTCGACCTGTACGGCATAGCCGGCGTCGGCGGCGGCCCGCTCCCCGCCCACGGCCTGCGCCGCGAACTCCGCGAACTCCGCGCGCGCTACCAGATGGAAATGGAAACCCAGCACACTCCGTAGCGCCCCCGGGGCGAGGGCCTGAGGGGTGGTTGAGGGGTTGAGGGGTTGAGGGGTTGAGGGCTTGAAGGAGGGGGCGGGGTCCGGCGACCGGTGGCCGGGCGCCCCGCCGCACCCCCCGTCCTACGCCCGCTTGCCCCGCCGGGACATCCGCCCCAGCTCACCCCAGAGCGCGCACACGAGACCGACCGCGGTGATGGCCACGTAGCCGCTGTGGGGAATGTCGAACCACTGCTGGAGCAGGCCCCACGGCTTCTCCCCGAAGACGCGCCCGCAGATGCCCAGCGCGCCCTGGATGGCGACGACGGTTCCGGCGATGCCCACGATCTCTCTCATGGTCCAAGCGTCTCCGGGCCGCCCGCGCCACGCGTCCTCCGCGCGGGCGAAAGCCCACTCGGCCGAAGGGTGCAGCCGCCTCCCGCACCCGTCCCTCGAACGACGCAGCGCACCCCCGCCGCACCCCGCGGACAGCACCCCCGCCACCGCTCCGCGCACACCCCGAACCAGCCCCGCCCAGACATGCCGAGGGCCCGTAGGGACATCCCCACGGGCCCTCGCCCACACCACGCACCAGCCCATCGGCCGGCACGACCCGTACCAACAAGCACGGCCCCTACCGACCGACCGGCGCGGCGGCGGTTACGCCTTGCCGCCCAGCAGGTGGCGCACCCGGTCGGCGCCCCCCGCCCGCAGCAGGGTGGGCAGCCGCGGGCCGGTGTCGCGGCCGACCAGCAGGTGGTAGAGCAGCGCGAAGAACGTGCGCTGCGCCACCTTCAGCTCGGGCGTCGGCTTCGCGTCCGCCGGCAGGCCCGCCTGGATCTTGGGAACCCCGTAGACGAGGGTGGTCAGGCCGTCGAGCGACCAGTGCGTGTCCAGCCCTTCGACCAGCAGCCGCAGCGACTCGCGGCCCTGCTCGTCCAGCGAACCGAGCAGCTCCTCGTCCGGCTCCCCGCGCACCAGGGTGCGCTGGTCGGCCGGGACCTGGGTGGTGATCCAGTTCTCGGCCCGGTCGAGCCGGGGCCGCACCTCGTCGAGCCCGGCGATCGGGTTGGCCGGGTCCAGTTCGCTGAGGATGCGCAGCGTCTGGTCCTCGGCGCCCGCCGTGACGTCCACCACCGAGGCCAGCGTGCGGTACGGCAACGGGCGCGGCGTGCGCGGCAGTTCACCGGCCGCGGTCCGGGCGGCGCGGGAGTGCGCGGCGGCGTCGGCCGGCAGCGCCGTACCGTCCGCGACCTTCGCCTCCAGCTTGTCCCACTCGTCGTACAGCCGCTGGATCTCCTGGTCGAAGGCGACCTTGAAGGACTGGTTGGGCCGGCGGCGCGCGTACAGCCAGCGCAGCAGCGGCGCCTCCATGATCTGGAGCGCGTCGGCCGGCGTGGGCACGCCACCGCGCGAGGAGGACATCTTCGCCATCCCGGAGATGCCGACGAACGCGTACATCGGCCCGATCGGCTGCTCGCCGCCGAAGATGCCCACGATCTGCCCGCCGACCTGGAACGAGGACCCGGGCGACGAGTGGTCCACGCCCGACGGCTCGAACACCACGCCCTCGTACGCCCAGCGCATCGGCCAGTCGACCTTCCACACCAGCTTGCCGCGGTGGAACTCGCTCAGCCGCACGGTCTCCGCGAAGTCACACGCCGAGCAGGTGTACGTGAGCTCGGTCGTCTCGTCGTCGTAGCCGGTGACGGTGGTCAGGTCCTTGCCGCAGCCCCCGCAGTACGGCTTGTACGGGAAGTAGCCCGCGGCACCCGTCGCACCGTCGTCCTCGGCCGCCGCGCCGGAGCCCTCCGCGGCCTCCAGCTCCGCCTCGTCCACCGGCTTCTGCGACTTCTTCGGCGGCGCCTTCTTCGTCCGGTACTGGGCGAGCACCGCGTCGATGTCACCGCGGTGCTTCATGGCGTGCAGCACCTGGTCGCGGTAGACGCCCGAGGTGTACTGCTCGGTCTGGCTGATGCCGTCGTACTCGACGCCGAGCTCCGCCAGCGCCTGCTCCATCGCGGCCTTGAAGTGCTCGGCCCAGTTCGGGTACGCGGAACCGGCCGGCGCCGGCACCGAGGTCAGCGGGCGCCCGATGTGCTCGGCCCACGACTCGTCCACCCCGGGCACCCCGGCCGGGACCTTGCGGAACCGGTCGTAGTCGTCCCACGAGATCAGGTGGCGCACGGCGTGCCCGCGGCGCCGGATCTCGTCGGCCACCAGGTGCGGCGTCATGACCTCACGCAGGTTGCCGAGGTGGATCGGGCCGGAGGGGCTGAGTCCCGAGGCGCAGACGACGGGTTTGCCCGGGGCACGTCGCTCCGCCTCGGCAATGACGTCGTCCGCGAAACGGGAGACCCAGTCGGCCTCGATGCTCTGAGCCACGGTCGGCACTTCCTTCCTTGCGGTCCTGGCGGGGCCATTCTCCCAGACGCCCCGGGCCGGGCCCGCCCCCCCCGGCGGGCGGGGCGGGCGCCCGGGTGGCCCGGGACGGGCAGGGGCGGGGTGGCGGTGGGTGGCCGAGGACGGTGGGCAAGCCGAGGGCGGTGGGCAGGCCGGGCGGCGGTGGGCCGCCGGCCGCGCCCCGCGGCGCCCCGCCCCCCCCGTCGCCCCGGCCCCCCGGCCCCCCCCGCGCCCCGGGGGGGGGGGCCCGCGGCCCGCGCCCGGCGGCGCCGCTCCCCCGAGGTCGCCGCTCCACCAGGGCAGCCCGGGCGACCGGCGGTCGGGCCCCGTAGCCATCCGGGGTGGTCGAGCCCGCAGGTATTCCGAAAACTCACCGGGCCCGCCGTGGGATACTTGGTCGACCCTTCGCACCTCCAAAAGGAATGGCGCACCTGTTATGGCCTCGGTCCCTTCCCTTTCCGCTACGGTCCACCAGCGCATCGCGAACGCCCTCTCGGCAGCCCTGCCGGAGGCCGGTTCCGCGGACCCGCTGCTGCGACGAAGCGACCGGGCGGACTTCCAGGCCAACGGGCTGCTGGCGCTCGCGAAGAAGCTGAAGGGCAACCCGCGGGAGCTGGCGGGCCAGGTCACGGCCGTCCTCGACGGCACGGCCGAGGGCGCCGAGCGCCCGGCGGACGACGTGGTCAAGGACGTCGAGGTGTCCGGCCCCGGCTTCCTCAACATCACCGTCAGCGACCAGGCGATCGTCCGTACGCTGGCCGCCCGCGCCGCTGACGAACGGCTCGGCGTCCCGTACGCGGAGCACCCCGGCACCACGGTGATCGACTACGCGCAGCCCAACGTCGCCAAGGAGATGCACGTCGGGCACCTGCGCTCGGCCGTGATCGGCGACGCCGTGGTGCGCATCCTGGAGTTCTCGGGCGAGCAGGTGGTGCGCCGGCACCACATCGGCGACTGGGGCACCCAGTTCGGCATGCTCATCCAGTACCTCACCGAGCACCCGCACGAGCTGGACCACGGCGACGCCGCCGAGGTCACCGGCGAAGAGGCGATGTCCAACCTGAACCGGCTCTACAAGGCGTCCCGCGCCCTGTTCGACTCCGACGAGGAGTTCAAGACCCGGTCCCGGGACCGGGTGGTGGCCCTCCAGTCCGGGGACGAGGAGACACTGGCGCTCTGGCAGCGCTTCGTGGACGAGTCGAAGATCTACTTCTACTCGGTCTTCAACAAGCTCGACATGGAGATCCGGGACCCCGACGTGGTCGGCGAGTCGGGCTACAACGACATGCTCGACGAGACCTGCCGGCTCCTGGAGGAGTCGGGCGTCGCGGTCCGCTCGGAAGGCGCGCTGTGCGTGTTCTTCGAGGAGTACAAGGGCCCGGACGGCAACCCCACCCCGCTGATCGTCAGGAAGTCCAACGGCGGCTACGGGTACGCGGCCACCGACCTGTCGGCCGTCCGCGACCGGGTGCAGAACCTCAAGGCCAACACGCTGTTGTACGTGGTGGACGCCCGCCAGTCGCTGCACTTCCGGATGGTCTTCGAGACCGCGCGGCGGGCCGGCTGGCTGAGCGATGACGTGCAGGCCGTGCAGTTGGCGTTCGGCACGGTGCTCGGCAAGGACGGCAAGCCGTTCAAGACCCGGGAGGGCGAGACCATCCGCCTGGTGGACCTGCTCGACGAGGCCGTGGACCGGGCGGCGACGGTCGTGCGCGAGAAGGCGCAAGACCTCACCGACGAGGAGATCGCCGAGCGCGCGGCACAGGTCGGCATCGGCGCGATCAAGTACGCCGACCTGTCCACGTCGGCCGCCCGGGACTACAAGTTCGACCTCGACCAGATGGTCTCACTGAGCGGCGACACGAGCGTGTACCTCCAGTACGCGTACGCCCGCATCCAGTCCATCCTCCGCAAGGCCGGCGAGACCCGCCCGACCGCCCACCCCGAACTGCCGCTCGCCCCCGCCGAACGCGCGCTGGGCCTGCACCTGGACCAGTTCGCGGAGACGCTGGCCGAGGTGACCGCGACGTACGAGCCACACAAGTTGGCCGCCTACCTCTACCAACTGGCCTCGCACTACACCACCTTCTACTCGGAGTGCCCCGTCCTGAAGGCCGAGACCACGGCCCAGAGCGAGAACCGCCTCTTCCTCTGCGACCTCACCGCCCGCACCCTCCACCAGGGCATGGCGCTGCTCGGCATCCGCACCCCGGAACGCCTGTAGCCCCCGGGGGCCCGGGGCGGAACACCTCTCGCCCTGCGGGCCCGCCCCTCCACTGGAACTCGGCCTTGCTGCCCCGCCTCCCCTTTGTTTTGGGGAGGCGGGGCAGTGGCGTGCGGGGGGTCAGTACTCGTACTTCGCCGACTTTCCCTCGGGAACCTCGAAACAGGCGGAGGCGAGGCTCACGTAGAGCAGGGCGCGTTTCCTGCCGTTCGGCGACGGCTCCAATAGCTCGACGTTGACCGAGAACTTGTCCTCACGAAAATCTGCCACCAGGGAGAGCTGCTGGCTTTTGGTGCGCGCCGGCCCGTAAGTGGATATGTCCCACCCTCTACCGGGAAGCTGCTCCTTGAGCCGCACCATCGCCTTTTCCAGTTCTGCTATCGGAGGCCCCGCCAAGGACCAGGCGCTGTGGATCCGATAGAACTTGTCGTCGTCCCTTTCACCGCACGTCCCCACTGCGGTGGCCGGTTGCTTCAGATCACCCTTCAAGTCAATGATCTGAAGGAGCTCCCGAGACAGGCCGAGAGACCGACTCTGAACCTCGTCCATGTCTCTCACCTCAGGCTTATCATCATCCATCCCCGAACACCCCATCATTCCGGCTAACAACGGCACCACTAACAGGGAAAGAAAGACCCGAGCCCGCCCTATCCGCCCCCAACAAAAACCAGCATCCATCACGAAGTCACCTCACTGACCTCGCCGTACTGCCCAATGACCACCCGAGCCTGATTCTTCAGGCTCTCGGAGTCCTCATTCCAGTAACCGCTGTGACCTTCGGTATCGGTATGCATTTGCTGCGCCCCGAAGCGGTCATCACTGGGAATCACGAAGTCGATGCCAGAATCTGCGTGCACCTCTTTATGACCATGCTTAATACGCCCCACTTCGGGAATATAGTCCCCCTTGGCGTCTTCGTTCCACGCGTGCCCCTTCGGCACGTCCAGGTCCGTGGCTCGCCCCACCTGGACGCCTGGGCTGCCCACCGTGATGACGTCATCCGCATTCAGGTCTCCCTGCCGGGCGGCGGAACCAACGAGCGTGGAGCCGTAACTGTGCCCCATGACGGTGAGGTGGCCAGGAGATTCCGCCGTACGGGACGCATGGATACCGTCAACGAACTGGTTCAGCTCCGGAGCCCCCTCGTTGGCTCTGTCCGAGGACATGGGCTGCCAGACTCCTTGGGGCGCGTCGTAGCCGAGCCAGGTAATGGTGGACACTTTCTGGCCATCCGCAGCCGCATCCGCTTCGAGCCACAGGCTCGTCATGCGTTTGATGTCATGAGAGAGATTCCCGAACCCCGCATCGGTACCCGGCACATAGACCGCCGTGTGATCAGCCGTATCCGGATTACCATTGGCGATGATGGCACGCCCCCTCCCCTCGGGCGAAAATCCCAACAAGTAGGCGCGGGGGAAGCGCTCTTGGCCGACATCCGGCTCTCGCATGAAACGACTCTGCACCTCCTCCATCCCCTTGATTGACCTTTCGAGGTCGTTTTTCCTCGCGTTCCACTTGATCCACTCGGTGGACTTGGTTGCCATGGGGTTTCCCCTGCTGCCGGGCACGTATTCGAGCGGCTCGGGTGGAAGCGCGTGGAGCTGCTTCCGGTACTCGGCCTGCTTCTCCGCGAGCACCGCCCGGTTCGCCTCGTCCCTGGCCACGGCAGGAATACCATCCAGATTCCCGATGCTCGACGGATGAAGGGCGACGTAATCGGCCTGCTCGTCCTTCGAGAGCGCCTTCCACCACGCGGCGTTCTCCTTGGGGGACTTGTCCGCGGGAATGGTCTCCGCGGGAAGCGCATCGCCGAGGGCGTTCCGTACGGCGGCCGTGTCCCGCTGGGCGTCCACCCAGTCCGTATCGGAGATCTTGAGATCGCTGTCCGCGTGCAGCCGCCCCAACGCCCGCGCATACCGGGCGTCCACCTCAGCGGCCTCCCGGAGCGCACCCGCTATGCGGTCGACGTACTCCTGGGCCCGGGCCCGCTTCCCGTCCCCGACGGGGGCGATGACCACACTGGGACTGCTGCCCTGCACGCTCTGCTGCGGCAGCAGCGGAGTGGCGGGGGTCTTCTCGACCCAGTGCACGGAGCCGTCGGACCGCACGGTGAACTTCTCCGCCTCGGCCTCCGTCACGGCGTCGTTCAGCTTCTTCTGTGCTGCGCGGAGTTCTCGGGCCAGATTGTTCAGCGCCGTACGGACCAGGGCGCTTTCGACCTGGACGTAGTGGCAGTTCTGCGCGAGACCGTGGAGGCGTACGACCGCCGCATCGACTCCCTCACCCTTCAAGGAGAGCTGCAAGGACGTGGCGACCTCGTCCGTCACGCGGTCCTTGGCCGCGCCCGCCCCGCTGCTGAGCTTCTGCCACCCGTCGGCCGCTTCCTCCAGCTCCGCTGGCCGTAAGTCCCTGAGCTGAGTGAAGGTCACCACCGTGACTGGCCCCCTTCACCCGGCGCGGGGGGGGGGGGGGGGGCGGCGGGGGGCGGGCCCGCCGCGCCTGTCGTTCTCGGTCGCACTCGATCTCGTGGAGAAAAATTAGAAAAAATCAGGACATAGCCGAACCCTTCGA
>NZ_JBEHZD010000166.1:0-14018 GCF_040240285.1 Streptomyces sp. HSW2009
GAGAGCCTGGAGGCTCTTAAGTTGGCCTGGCGGCCAACTACGGGCCTGACGGCCCGTTAGGTACTGTCGTCGTGCCTGACGGCACGACTGTTTTCTGGTGCAAGGGTTGGCCCTGGCGGGCCAACTCGACTGGTTTCTCTGGGTGTTGACGGGCCTGGCGGCCCGCTCAGTAAGGGAATGTCGTCCTGCCTGGCGGCAGGACCGGGAAGAGGTGATGGCCCCTCCCCTGACGGGGAGGGAGGGGAAGAGTTGTCGGCACCCGAGCGCCTGGCGGCGCCGGTGATGTCATAACTCGGTGGTTGCACAGATATTGAGTTTGCCTGCGCTCCCCTGACGCGGAGCTGGAATGGGTGGTGTCCGGCTGTCGCCGGACTGAGTGGGTGTGTCAGTTTCCTTGGGTGCTTTGTGTGTTGTGGTTCCGGGTACGGCTGTTTCTCGTTGGAAGGGAATAGCGCCTGGCGGCGCCATGTGGGTGTGGCATCGATGAGTGGCCCTTGTCGAGTCACCTGGGACTTCGTCTCTCCTCGCTGCCAGTAGCTAAAGGCTTGCTCGGCCCGAGGAAGGTGGTTCCTGGCCTCCGAGTGGCGAGGAACCACCCTCCTGAGCGGGGGATTACTTCAGAGGCGGCGACGCGGCAGGCGGCCGAGCGGCACGGCCAGGGTTCTGAGAGCCGCCTGCCGGCGGCGGGCGGTCAGAGCGCATACGGCGGTCAGGGCAAGTCCGGCGACGGTGAGCGAGTGGGTGGCCAACAACGTCGTGATGAAGGGGCTGTTGAGTAGGGCGAGCAAGTGGTGGAACAAGGTTGGGGCCTCCTTGGGGTGCGATCCGCCTGTGCAGCGGAGTCCTTATTGGCCCTATTGGCGCTCGTCCGGCGATGTCCTGGATGACGGTCGGAAGGCGTCTACGCTGGCCAGGGCCCCTGCGGCGGGTTTTCCGGTGCGTGGGTGGGCGGATGGTGCGGGGAGGGGTGCGATGGAACAGGGCGCATCTGTGCGGGTTTTCGTGGCCATGCTGAAGGCTCTGTACGAAAGGGCGGGTGCGCCCACCCTGTCAGCGCTGGTGCGTCAGGGCAGGCTGCAGCAGCCGCCCGTTATGCTGAGTACGTCCTCGTTGAGTGATTGGCTGGCGGGCCGCTCTGTATCGTCTCGGCAGCCGGTGGTGCAGTTCCTGGTCGTCGGTCTCGCCCGGCAGGCGCGTCAGGCGGGCCGTGCGGGTGCTCCTGCAGGGTGGGCGAGGTTGTGGGAGGCGGCGGTTGAGGAACGGCGGCAGCGGCGTGGTGGCCGTCCCGGCCGTCGGGGGGCGGACGCTCCCGAGGAGCAGGTGCCTGTCCGTGGCCGGTTCGTGGCCGAGCTGCGGGATGAGGAGGCGTTCGGTGAGTGGGAGGTGCATCGGCCCGTCGATGTGACGGCGGCGGTGCCGGGAGTGCTGCCGCTGTATGTGCGGCGTGCTCACGATGAGGTTCTGCGCTCGGTGGTGGGACAGGCCGATGGGGGCGCGAGCCGGATGGTGGTGTTGGTCGGTGAGTCGTCCTCGGGCAAGACGAGGGCGTGCTGGGAGGCGGTGGCCGAGCTACCGGCCGGGGGAGGCTGTGGCATCTGCTCGATCCGTCGCCCGCCCAGGCACTGGCGAACGCGCTGGCGGAGGGGATCGCTGGGCATACCGCGATCTGGCTGAATGAGCTGCAGTGGTACGTGGGTGAGCAGGCTGGGGCGTGCGCGGGGCAGGTAGCGGTTGGTCTGAGGGCGTTGTTACAGGACAGCACGAGGGGGCCGGTGCTCGTCCTTGAGACAGAGTGGCCGGAGTTTTGGAATGTGCTGACCGCGCCGGCTGGCCCGGGCCGGAGTTCTGGGGATGCGCAGACCCGGGCGTTGCTCGAGGGTACGGGCGTGTATGTGCCGACTGCGTTCGAGGCGCAAAAGCTGCAGGATGCGCGGACCGTGGGTGGCCACGATGTGCGGCTGGCCGATGCTCTGGCCCACACCGTAGACGGGCGGATCGCCCAGTACCTGGCGGGGGCTCCGGCACTGCTTGAGCGTTACCGGATGGCGCCGCCCGCGGCCCGTGCGGTGATCCGGGCGGCCATGGACGCGAACAGGCTGGGCGGGGCGGCGTTGGTGGGTCGGGATTTTCTGCAGGCGGCAGCCGAGGGCTATCTCGGTGACGACGGCTACGACGCGCTCGGTGAGCAGTGGCTTGAAGAGGCTCTCGCCTACACCCAGCAGCCGAGCAAGGGCGTACGCGGGCTGTTGAGCCGGGTACGGGCCCGTCAAGGCAGCGATGGCGGGGACAGGTGGCGGCTGTCCGATTACATGGACCACATCGGTCGCGTCGAGCGGCGGTATGCCGCTCCCCCGGCCTCATTCTGGCGTGCGGCGCGCGAGTATCTGCCCGAGCCGCACCTCGTACGGGCTGTGGGACAGGCAGCCGAGGCACGCTGGCGTGATGCCGAGGCCGCCGGCCTGTATCAGCGGGCGCTGGACCTGGGGGATGTGGAGGCGGGATAGGAACTGGTGTCGCTGTGGCAGGAGCGTCAGCGGGCCGAGGAAGCCCGTCGTGTGCAGGAGCAGACTGCGCTCGCCGGGGACGGCGAGGTCTTGGAGGAACTGCTGGAACAGATGCTGGCGCAGGAGCAGTACCAGCAGGCCGAACAGCTGGTGCGGGAGGCCGCCGGGCGTGGCCATCTCACGGCCCAGCTCCACCTGGCCCGCGCGCTGGTACTGGATGGAAAGGCCGAGGAGGCGGAGCGCTGGTATGCCGAAGTCGCCCAGTGCAGCGATCTGGACATCCTGCGCGCCTACGCCGACGACCTGCATGAGCGCGGGGACCTGGATGGTGCCCGGGCAGCATTGTGGGCGGCGGGTGACCGCCGCGCGATAGGCGAACTGGCCGCCCTGGCGGAGGGAACGGTCGAGGTGGAGCAGGCGGCCCGGGAGGCCTTCGCCGCGGGTGAAGCCACCCCGCTGAAGACCCTCGCCGAACAGGCCGAGGCCGAAGGGCGTGCCGCTGACGCGGCGCGGCTGTACGGGGATGCAATCGAGGTCTTCGAACGCCGACGCCGTCAGCGGGAGGAGGGCATGGGTTTTATCAACTTCGCAGCAGGCCCTCGCCCCCTGTTCGATTACGTCAACCCGGCGGTGCTGCCCATGCCGCCCGGGGAGACCTGGGCGCTGCACCAGCTGGTGGCTCTGCTGGACGCCGCGCAAGGCGCGGCGGGCGACGACGCGCTCGGGGAGGTTGCCCGGGCCGGGAATGCCTGGGCGCTGGAGCGGCTGCTGCGGCGGCTGCGTGAGCGCAATCAGGAGCAGGACCCTGCTGGACCGGGAGGTGGGGCAGGGCACCCCATGGGCGCTGTGGGTGCAGGCCTACCGCTCGGTGCACGACGAGCAGGTGACGGACGACGTGCGCCGCACGCTGCTGGAGCGTGCGGCGCAGGCACGTGTGGGCCAGGCGGTGAAGATGCTGATGGAGCGGGCCGAAAAGGCTGGTCGGGCCGGTGAAGCCGACCAGTGGGCGCTGCACGCCGCTGTGGGAGCTGGTGCGCAGCCGCGAGGAGGGCGGGCAGTGGGAGGAGGCCGAGCAGCTCGCCTGGAGGGCACCGGCCGGCCAGCGGTCCTGGGCCTTGCGTCGTCTGGCGCGGGAAGGGACCGGGGAGCACGCCACGGCTTTGCTGCGACACGCCTGTGACGAGGCCCTGGCATGGGCGCCGGGGCTGCTCGCTGAACGCCTCGAGGCAGCGGGCGAGTTCGCGCAGGCCGAGCAGTTCGCACGCACGGCCGCCGACGCCGGGGACCGGCAGGCGCTGGAAGAACTCGCCGTGCAGCGCAAGGACGACGACCCCGACCGGCAGTGGCTGGCGCTGCTGGCGAACGGGCTGACAGCCGAGGGGACCCCCGCCGCCCCGTGGTGACCGTTCTCGCGACATCGGAAACGGCGAGCCCATGGCGGCGAAGACGTCAGTGCCCGCCTCGCAGAGCCCGGCAGCCAGGGCTTAGCCGAAAGCCGGCCAGGACCGCGGCGGAACTGGGGCGGCAGCCAGCACGCAAAGAGTGCGCCGCCCGCCGCCGGAAGGTGAGCCCCGCAGCCTGCGCGTCGGGATAGCCGTCGCGCGTGGCCTTCAGCTCGCAGATGGGGTGCTGTGCGTGCTGTCCTGGTGTGGTGCAGTGGTGCATGGTCTGGGTCAGCCCCACCGTCCGACCGATGAAGGGACACAAGCTGTGGCTCAGCGGACTGCAGACGACCAGCCCTAAGCCCTGCCCCCGCTCTCGCATCCATGACCCTGCTGGTCGCCGCCGTCATCGTCCACGGCAAAGCCACGGGTCGCGTCGTGATCCTTCAGCGCAGCCAGAACGCCAAGTTCGCCCAGGGCATGTGGGACCTTCCTGTCGGCAAGAGCGAACCTGGCCACTCGGACGGGCGGTTGCTGCGCCTGCGCGACTCCCATTATAGACTTCAGGAAGTCTATAATGGCGTCATGCCTCGACGGATCGAACCGTTCGCTGCGGGTTCGCTCGTACTGTTGAGAAGGAAGGCTGGCCTGACGCAAGCTCAGCTGGGCGCGGTGATCGGGGTGTCGGCCCGGCAGATCGCTTCGTACGAACAGGGTGCTCACGCCCCTTCACCGCGTCGGCTGCGCCTGATGGCCCAGGCGCTGAGGACGTCTGCGCACGAGCTGGCGGGGGTTCCTGCAGGTGAGGAGTCGCTGGCCGACCTGCGGCGGTTTGCGGGACTGGACCGGGTGGATGTGGTTGCCCTGCTGGACTCGGCGCTGCCCGACGAACTGGGCAGGGTGACGGAGTGGAAGCTGCAGGCGATGGAGAACGGCCGTGCGGTGACGGCCTGGTTGTCGCGGGAGGCGCTGCAGGAGATCATCCCGGCTCTGGCGAAGATCTACCGTGTGCCGGTGTGGACGGTACGCCGCAGTTGGTTCAGGTCGTTTCCGGAGCAGGGGTACCTGCTCCGGGCACCGCGGACGGCAGACCGTGAGCAGGGACAGCGGCGTGCCGGCTCCCGCACATGGGAAGAGCTCACGCGACGTCAGCGCGCCTATCTGGTCGCGTGCTTCCGGGAGGATCAGCAGGCTGAGAAGCGAGCCGCGGGGAGCCGGGCAGCAGGGCATGCCCCGGGACGGGCGGCGCAGTGGCGTCGGACCCCCTTCACGGTGAGGGCCGATCCGGCGTTCACCGGCTACACCCGCATCCAGGAGCGGCTGCGGGCGGAGGGCTGGCACGATGCCGGCGCCGGCGCGACGCTGCACGCGCTGGCGCGGCGAGATCTGCTGCGGGTGAGCGAGGACGAGGTGGAGGTGTTTCCGCTCGGGTTCGTGCCACGCGTCGTGGTCGAGATGACCCGTGCGGGGCGAGCCTGCGTGCGGGCAGGCCTGAAGGAACGCCCCGCCGGCCACGCCCCGGGGGATCTGCTGTCGCAGTGGCTGTGGACTGTTTTGGTTAAAGTGGCCGAGGCAAGCGAGGCGGGGTTGGCGGAGGACGCGCTGTGGGGGCGGGTCAAGTTCTATCTCGGTACCGGCTACCGTCCCGGCGGCGCACTGAGCCGCGGATTCATCGACTGTCTGCCCGACGAAGGCGACGGGCACCAGGAGCGGGTGTATCGGTGGGTGGTCACCGCAGCCGGCTGGGATCACATCCGTCACCATGCGGCGGATTACCGTGAGTTGTACCCGGGGATTGCCGCCGATACGGCCGTGGAGCGTGTTTCGCAAAACTAAATTCGAACCATTGTGCGAATTCATGTGCGGGGGCGGCCGATTGTCAGTGCCGCCCTTTATGGTGCGTGCCGTGGATTTAGCGAACTCTCCGGCGGAGGCCGGACTTTCCGATGCGGCCGTGCGTCACATGGTGATGGCGGCCGCCGCGATGGCCGCCAAGGCGCTCACCGACACCGAACAGCCTGCCGAGGGACGGCTGGGCACGCTGCTGGACGCCTACGGGCGCGTCCAGGCGGCCCGGGGCCCGGCAGCACCCTTGCCCTTCAGCCGGTTCCGCAGCCTGCTGCAGGGAGACCTGGCCCGGCTGCTGCCTGCTTCCGTGCCGGCGGAGGAGATGGACGGAGTCCGCCTGATCGACCCGGACGGCGACTTCGACGAGGACTTCTTCGACCTGGAGATCGAGCAGCGGGTGGTCTTGCGCGCGCTGGCGAAGACCACGCACGGCGGGCGGCCGGCCAGCACCCGGAACCTGGAGGCCGAGATGGACCAGGACCGGGTCTTCACCGCGCTGCGCAAGCGCATGGACCAGAACGCCTACGTGCACGGGCGCTCCAGCCTGATCCGCATGCCAGCGGGCTCCGATGCGCAGCTGCGGCGGCTGAATCTGCCCAGCAGCGTCGCGGAGTTCTATCGGCCCGTCTCCTTCGATGCGACGTGGGACCGGTGGTGGTTCGCCTGCCCGGTCTGCCACTGGCCGATGAAGGTCACTGTGCACGGCACCCTGGCCGGTACCAGGACGGGCAGTGTGCGCTGCTTCCATCGCCCGCATGCGGCCTGGGGAGCCGCGTACTCCTTCAGGCTCCCGAATGCCGGGCGGGCTCCCCTGCTGCATCCGCTGTCCCGGCCGGCTGCGCCGTCGGGTGCGCAGGCGGTGCTGTTCCCGGATCTGACCGGGCAGGTACCCGAGCCGGTGCCCGTGGAGGGGCACAAGGCGCTGGCTCGGGGGGTGTGGCGCTGGACGACCGTGCCCGGCCTCGTCGAGGTCGCCCTCTTCGACGCACTCAGCGAACGGGGCCTGTCGGTGGCGTTGTGGCCGGAGCTGGATGCCTACGACCTGCAGGTCGCCGCCGGGCAGGGTGCGGGGCGGACGGAGTTCCGCATCGACGTCAAGGACTACGCCTCCGCCCTGTTGCTGGCGAAGAAGATCCAGGCGGACGGCGGGGACCGGGGCGGCGCCGAGTGGCTGGTGGTGCCCGACTACCGCGAATCCAGCCTGGACCTGGTGGGGACCGTGGCGGGCGAGTTCGGGCTGAAGACCGCGACGGCGAGCGGCATCGGTGAACTGATCTGCAAGAAGGCGGGGGCAGCATGGCAGTGACCAAGGCCAGGCGCCCGTCCAAGACGGCCGGGGCGGTCGGGGCCGCGCTGGCCCTGGCAGCCCACTACTTCCCGCGCCAAGAGGAGGCAGGCGGCACGGCCATCGCTTCGTTCCGGGACGCGGCGTTCCTGCTCAGCGGCCAGCTCGACAAGTGGGCGCGGTGGCGGGACCTGCCGCACGACGAGAAGCAGCGCATCGGCGCGGTGGTGGCGCTCGCTCCGCAGGAACTGGCCTCTGCCACCGTGTTCGCCGCCCGCGCGCGGGAGTTGCTGGACTTCGCGCACGGCGAGCCGGCCGCGTTGCCCTTCAGGTCCGCGGTCCCGCCGTGGGGCGGGCCGAGGCGGCTGTTCCGCTGGTGGGCGGGGGTTTGCTGGAGTATGTCGACCGGATTCGTCAGCGGCTGCGCCGCGATCACCCCCGCAGCCGCCCGGACGAGCCGGCCGGGCCGGGCATCTGGCTGCCGCGCACGCAGTACGCGGCCGGCTCCGGGCTCATCCAGGGGCGCACCGTCATCCCTGTCTTCGCCGACGGCGGCGAAGAGGAGGCGGCGGCCCGGGCGGAGCTGCCCGAGGTGCGCACGGTGCCCTACCAGGAGGAGATTGCCCTGCCGGCCGGGGAGCTGCTCGAGCTGGCCCGTCTGATCGACGGGCGCTACCCGGCCGCGGACCGGTACGTGCACGCGGTCCTGGAGAACCTTTTTGCGCAGTTGCAGACCACGGATGCGGTGCCTGCGCAGGAGCTGATCCGGCTGGGGGCGGGGCCGATGGGCATCCTCAACGCGCCCACCGGGACCGGCAAGAGTGTCCTGGTGCGCGTGGCCGCCTCCTGGTATGCAGTCAACGGCCTGACGGTCACGCTCGTGCTGCCGACGGTCGAGGCCACGCTGTCCGCGGCCTGGGACATCAGCCAGGATCTTAAGCATCTGGGCCGTACGGAGACCTGCACGCCGCTGATGTCACCCTCGCGGTTGCACGAGCGGGCGATGAAGGCCGCCGCCCGCATCGAGGGCAGTCTGCTGGAGCAGTCGGACAAGACCCTGTGGAAGCTGGACCAGCCTGTCCTACGGCTGCGCGCTCAGCCATCACACCCAGTCCAGCCATCCGTACCCGCCCGGCCAGGAGCCGTGCCGCGGGCTGTCCCCACTGCCGCCGGCGACCGACCGGGCCGCGTGCCCGTGGACGGCCACCTGCGGCAAGTATGCCCAGCACCGGCAGGCGTGCACCGCCTCGGTGGTGGTGACCAATCACCACAACTTCATGACCGGTCGCTTTCCGCTGGGCATCCGGCTGGACGGGCGGGCCGTCGCGGATGTGTCGGTGGCAGAGTTCGTGCTGCGCCGTTCAAACACCGTCATGATCGATGAGGTCGACCAGTTCCAGTCGACCGCCCTGGACTTGTGCTCCAGCGAGCTCGTCCTGGATTCGCGGCGCCAGCCGACCGTGCCCTTGCGGGAGTTGGACGAGGACAAGGCGAAACTTCCGCCCGACGCGGTCAAGGCCTTGTGCCCGACCATCAGCCACGCCCGCTATGTGTCGGAATTCCTGCTGGCCAGCGTCTGCGAAGACCTGCTGCACCTGCGCCACTACGAAGGCCACGGGCCCTCCCGTGAGCGGCCCGGCGTCAACAGCACCGGCTGGCACCTGGCCGGCAGCCGGGACCGGCGGCTGATCACGTTGCTCTTTCCCGACGAGGGCATCACCAGCGAGCAGGAGATCCCCGACCACCTCTTCGACCAGCTCAAAGCCCTGCGCCCGGCTCCGCCCACATCCGACGACACCGACAAGGCGGCCGGGGATGCCGGCCTGCCGCCACATCTGGAAGCGGTGCGGCGGCGGCTGGGCGACCTGCTGGCGCCCCGCGGGGAGGACCTGCTGGCCTCCGTCCATCTGGAACTGAATGAAGTGCTGCTTGACGTCGTCAAGGATCCGCACGACCGCGGCGAGGCCGTCGAGCTGCTGATCGTGCGGATGTGGCTGGCCGAGCTCGATGACACCCTTGGCCTGCTGCGCAACAAGACCGGTCAGCTGCGCTCGCTGGGGATGCGCTCGGCCCGCATACTCGCCCAGCGTCTGGAGATCGGGGTGGCCGCCCACATCCTGCCTACGGCATGCTCGGCAAGGCGATCACTGGCTACCGGGTCACCGGCCTGGACAATCCCCACAAGAACGCTGAGCTGACCGCGCAGAGCATCAGCGGCGACCCCCACACCTACACCGCTCAGCTGGGCAGCATCGTCTCCCTCGCCCTCGCCGGTGTGGAACGGCCGGTGCTGGGCCTGTCGGCCACCGCCTACTTCCCTCAGGCCGTGCGGGAGCACATCCACGCGGACGTGAAGTGGTGGATGACCGATGCCGCGCCCGACAGCATCCGCGCCAAGCGCCGCATGATCACCGACTCGGTCACCCAGCGGGCCATCCAGATCTCCGGCATCCCCCAGCAGCACAAACGCGAAGCGCTGATCAAACTCGGTGACCGTCTCTACGACACGGTGATCCACGACGAGCTCACCCGCATCGCGCGCACCGACCCCGACCGCGCGCACGCGGCGGTGGTCGTCAACTCCTACGAGCGCTGCCGCCATCTCGCGCTCGGCATCCACTCCGCGGGCCAGTACACCGGCGGCCTGTGTGTCGCCGTGCCGGCCGACCGGCACTGGCGGGCCAAGCTGCCGCCTCTGCCACCCGGCATCACCGAGCTGACACCGGACGAATTCGAGGACTTCCCCCGCCGGGGGAAGATCCTTGTCGTGCCGATGGCGCGGATCGCCCGCGGCCTGAACATCGTCATCGGCACCAAGTCGGCCATCACGCCGGTCTATCTGTGCACCCGGCCGCTGGCCCTGCTGACCGATCCGGCGGAGATGTACGCCAGTGTCAACGCCGCCGGGATCGGCTCCCTGCCCTCCATGCCCACCGCCGAGCCGGTAGGGGATCTCAGGGAGGCCAGGGCCGCTGCCTGGGCCCACATGGGCATGATCATGCGGGCCGCGCCCGGGTTCATCAGCACCGCCCACGTCCTGCAGGAAGAGATCGTCGCCGGCATGGTCGTCGACATGACCCAGCTCGCCGGGCGCGCCCGGCGCGGCGGCACCGACATGACGCTCCACCTCGTCGACTACGCCTTCCACGAGGACTCCTGGCAGTCCGACCTCGCCGGCATCCTGCGCCGCATGCACCAGCGCTGGCCGGCTGATGTCCGCCGGCAGATGAACGCCATCTACCGCGAAGCCCTCGCCGCGTTCCTCGCCTACGCCGGCATCGAACCGGACGACACCTGACCCCCGCCCCGCCCAGCCGCATTCACTTCAGAGAGGAAGGCCTTCTCCGCTCATGCCTGCACCCACCACCTGCGCCTGCCTGGACGTGCTCGCCTACCGCTGCACCCCCACACTGCTGGACGGAGCCACCGTCCACCTGCGCCAGTTCCCCACCAGCGTCACCTCCCTGTGGACCCTGCTGGACCGCCAGTACAAGGACATCGTCAAACGGGAGGAGGCACAGGCCCCGCACTCCGTGCTCACCGGCGCCCTGCGCTGCTTAACCGGCGGCTACGTCTTCTTCGACCCCAAACAGGGGCTGCTGGCCACCCGCCGCCCGCTCGACGACGACACCCTGCGCGACGCGTTCACCCTCCTGCACAGTCTCGTCCTGGGCCACCACCCGACGACATCGACCTCAACCGGCCCACCCCGCTGGCCGAACGCGTCGCCGAAACCATGCCGCAGGAACGGCTGCTGGCCGACTACCTCATCACCCCGGACGGCCCGCAGACGCGCCGGACTCCTCCACCGCCGGCCGGCAGCCGGACGCGGCCAACTGGGTCTACAGCACCGTCGCCTGGGACCTGGCCCACCGCCTCGCCCAGCGCACCTGGAGGGTGGACGGCCAGGACATCGCCCTGAGACCGGACAGCAGCGGCGGCCTGCTCGCCTGGCAGCAGCCCTGGTCCAACAAGGCCGGAACCGCGCACGCGCTGGCCTGGGTGCGGCTGGCTCTGAAGACCCTGCCCAATGTCGCCGCCCCGATCCTCGTGGTCTCCTCCCAGGCCACCCGCATCAGCCGCACAATGGCCTACGCGCGCACCGTGCTGGCCGAACAGGCCGAGACCGCCCTACCGATCGTCGAGGTCGAAATGGCTGGACGCGGCCGCGTCCGCCGCATCCACCGCATGTCCCTGCAGACCCTGGCCCGCCTCGGCATGGACCACTCCGTCCTGCACAACATCCAGCAGCGTGTCGAGGCCGAGCAGAACGCCGATGCCCAGGGCGACAACGAATCCCAGGATGAAGCCGAGACCGGAACAGTGGGACTCGGCCCCATCCGCCCCGTCCAGGGCAAGACCTTCTCCTTCCCCGTCGGCCGCGGCGTCGGCATGCACCACCTGCGCGAACTCGACCGCCACATCAGACAGGTCCTCGCCCCTACCCCCCCCTGGCCGTCGTCCAGGACTCCCGCGCCCGCGGCTTCAAGCAGCTGCCCCAGGCCGAACTGTCCATGCAGCCGGGCGACATCATCCGCTCTCTGGACGCCATGAATTACCAGCACCTGAGGCTGGTGTGCCTGTGGTACCGGGACGAGATGCGCCAGCGCATGATCCATGGCCTCGCCAGCGTCTTCGGCCTCGACCCGCAGACCATCGATCCCGCCGAGGGCATTCCCGTGCCCCTGGACGCAGGCCGCGTCAGCGCCGTCTTCCACTGCGTCCCCGACTTCCTCGTCCATGGCCCCACGGCCGGACAGGAAACCGCCGTCGCACACATCCCCTCGCTCAAGAAGGAGCCGGCCACCCTCGTCGGTGTCTGGGCGGAGACCGAATTCGACGCCGCAGCCGAGGAAGAGGACGCCATGCCGCCGGCCGACCGTGCGGGCCCGGCGTCCGGGCCCGGCCCGGACGAGGACGCCAAGCACCAGGCACGGCGCACCCTGGCGCGACTCGGGTTTGTCTCCCAGTTCACCGCCGACCGCAAGGAAGCCAAGCGCAAGAAGCCGAACGGGAAGCAGACCGACCACCAGGTGATCCTGTCGCTGCTGGATCTGTGCCGCAGTCTGGGCGTCATCGACCGCCGCATCGACCAGGTCATGGTCGATGCCATCGGCCCCCACGCGGCTGACCAGGTCGCGCACTGCGGAATCCACGTGTGGCTTTATCGAGCAGTAGTGACGTCACTTGTCGACGGGTTTGGGAGGCGCCCAGAACCACGGTCGGGTGATGTTGATGAGTTTGGGAGGCACCGAGTCTCTTGCCAGGGCAGCATCGGGATGCCCTTGGTGAAAGGTGCTGGTCATGCCGCAGATGTCGAAGGTCGGGCTGTACGCGGCGATCCGGCGTGACCATCGCAGCGGCATGTCGATGCGGGAGCTTGAACACAAGCACGGCGTGACGTGGCGGACGGTACGGAAGGCGTTGGACTCCTCCTGGCCGGAGCCGCGCAAGAAGTTGCCGCCGCGGGCCACCTTGCTGGATCCGTACAAACCGGTGATCGACGAGATCCTGCGGGCGGATCTGGACGCGCCGCGCAAGCAGCGGCACACGATCACCCGGATCTTCCATCGTCTGGTCGAGGAGCACGGGGCGGACGTCTCTTACGGAGTGGTGCGCTACTACGTCGCCGGCCGGAAGCCCGAGATCCTGGTCGAGTCCGGCAAGGCGCCGCTGGAAGCGTTCGTCCCGCAGACCCACCTGCCCGGTCATGAGGCGGAGGTCGACTTCGGTGACGTGACCGTGCGTCTGGCCGGCGAGCTGGTGACCTGCTATCTCTTCTCCTTCCGCCTGTCGTACTCGGGCAAGGCCGTCCACCGGGTGTTCGCTTCCTGCGGCCAGGAAGCCTTCTTCGAAGGCCACGTCCACGCACTTCGGACACTCGGCGGGGTCCCGCGGACCAAGGTCCGCTACGACAACCTGAAGGCCGCCGTCGCCCGGGTTCTGGGACAGAGCCGTGCGAGGACGGAGGCCGACCGGTGGATCGCCTTCCGCTCGCACTTCGGTATCGAGAGCTTCTACTGCCGGCCGGGCATCGAAGGCGCCCACGAGAAGGGCGGAGTCGAGGGGATGATCGGTTACTTCCGCCGCAACCACTTCGTCCCGGTTCCCGAGGCGTCCTCGCTCGCCGAGCTGAACGAGATGGTCGAGCAGTGGGACCGGCAGGACGACGCCCGTCGCATCGGCTCCAGGCCCAAGACTGTCGCGGAGTATTTCGCGCTCGAACAGCCGCTGCTGATGCCGTTGCCTGAGGAGCCGTTCGAGACGGGCCAACTGTTCACCCCGCGCGTCGACCGCTACGGCCAGATCCCGGTCCGCACCAATCGCTACTCGGTACCGATCCGGCTGATCGGCAAACGCGTGCGGGTCATGCTTCACGCCTCTCATCTGGTGGTTTACGACCAGAATGTGGAAGTGGCCCGGCACGAGCGGCTGATCGCGAAGGGCGGCGTCCGGCTGGACCTGGACCACTACCTGGAGGTCCTGGTCCGCAAGCCCGGCGCCTTCCCCGGCTCCACGGCTCTCGAACAGGCCCGTTCGGCAGGCAGGTTCACTCCGGTCCACGACGCGTGGTGGGACCAGGCCCGCAAGATCCATGGCGAGCGGGACGGCACCCGGGCCCTGATCGAAGTCCTCTTGTTGGGGCGGCATTTGCCCCATGAGCATGTCGTGTCCGGCCTGGCCGCAGCTCTACGGGCCGGCGCCATGACCGCCGACGCGGTTGCTCTGGAGGCGCGCAAGGCCGCCCAGACCGAGAACGAACCCGCCCCCGCAGCAGACCTGCCGGTCTCCGGCAAGCCGTCGGCGACGGTGACGTCCTTGCACGAATGGCGGCTCGCTCACCTTCCGCCGGACACCAGGCCGCTGCCTTCGGTGACCCCATATGACCAGTTGCTCCGAAGCCGCCGCACCAGCAGCGGCGACCACCGTGAGGGAGAAGCGCAGTGACGACCCTGCCCCGCCAGCGAGGCCTGACCGAGCAGGCCGCCGACGCCGCGA
>NZ_JBEHZD010000167.1:0-13867 GCF_040240285.1 Streptomyces sp. HSW2009
CGACCTCCTCGCTGTCCGTCAGCTCCGCGGGCCCCCCGGGCCCGGCCCGCGCCACGGCCTCGGCGCCTACCGCTGCCTGCCGGGCCAGGTGGACGCTCCGTCGGAACAGTGCGTCCACCTGGTGCCGGTCCAGGCCCCGGCGGGCGAAGCCCTGGTAGCTGGCCTGGTAGCTGGCGGTGATCAACACCCGTGCGCCCGCCCGTACGTAGGCCGCGTGGGCCGCCACGATCTGCGCCGGATCGTCCATCAGTAGTCGGGCGGACCAGAGGTCGTCCGACAGGTCGCAGCCCTGCGCCGCCAACTGGTTGGAGAGCCCGCCGTCGAGGACGACCGTGCCCCGGGCGAGGGCTTCGGCCAGGGAGGGCGGAGGGGCCGCGGGGCGGGGTTGCGGGGCATGCCGCTCCTGCCCGACGGGTGGCCCGGCTCCCGGTGACTCGGCCCCCGGCGGCCCGGTGGCGGGCGGTTCGGCGACGGGTGTCATGGCCGTGGTCCTCAGCCGAGCTGTGACTTCACCTGGGACGCGATCAGGTCCAGGTGGTCGAGGTCGTCCAGGTCGAGGACCTGGAAGTAGATGCGGGAGGCGCCGATCTCCGCGTACCGCCCGATCTTGTCCACCACCTCGGCCGGTGAACCGGCGAGTCCGTTGGCCTTCAACTCGTCCACCTCGCGCCCGATGACCGCGGCCCGGCGGGCCACCTCGCTGTCGTCCTTGCCGACGCAGGCGACCAGGGCGTTGGAGTACACCAGGTCGTCTGCCTTGCGACCGATGGCCTCGGCCGCCGCCCGGACCCGGCCGAACTGCCGGTCGCTGTCCTCCACGGAGGCGAAGGGGATGTTGAACTCGTCCGCGTACTGCGCGGCCAGGCTCGGGGTGCGCACCGCTCCGTGGCCGCCGATGAGGACCGGCACCTTCTGCTGGGCGGGCTTGGGCAGCGCCGGCGACTCGGTGAGCTGGTAGTACGTGCCGTCGTGGCTGAAGGTCTGGCCGACGGGGGTCTGCCAGAGGCCGGTGACGATCGCCAACTGCTCCTCAAGGCGCCCGAACTTCTCCTTCGGGAAGGGGATGCCGTACGCGCGGTGCTCCTCCTCGAACCAGCCGGAGCCGAGCCCCAGCTCGATCCGGCCGCCGGACATCTGGTCGACCTGCGCCACCTGGATGGCCAGCACGCCGGGGAGGCGGAAGGTGCCTGCGGTCATCAGGGTGCCCAGGCGGATGCGGCTGGTCTCGCGGGCGAGGCCGGCCAGGGTGATCCAGGCGTCCGTCGGGCCGGGCAGACCGTCGGCGCTGCCCATGCGCAGGTAGTGGTCGGAGCGGAAGAAGGCGTCGAAGCCCAGGTCCTCGGTGGCCTTGGCAACGGTGAGCAGGGTGTCGTAGCTCGCGCCCTGCTGGGGTTCGGTGAAGATGCGTAGATCCATGGACTCCATCCTGCCTGCTTTGGGGCATGCCGCCGACATGCCCCGATCCGTGTCAGACCGGTCGCGGAACCGGTGGGTCCGGGCCGGTGCGGCAGCGCCCGCACGGGGCCCGGGGGGGTGCCCGGGTGCGCCGGGCGGGGTGTCCGCCCGGCCGGCGCCGCGGTGACCCACGGGCCCGCCGTGGCAGGTCCGCCGTCACGGGGCCGCGGCTCCCCGGGGCCGCCTTCGTAGCTCTTTCGGTGCGCCCCGGCGCGGGGTACTCGGACCCGTGCCGGTGCCAGTGCCGGTGCCGAACGCGGTGTCGACGTCGGGCTCGGCGCGCTCAGGCCCGGCCTGCTCAAGCCCCAGTCGTGATGTCAGGTATGCGGTACCGCCCCCCCCGGGCGGGGGGGGGGGGGGGGGGGGTTGGGGGGGGGGGGCCGGGGGGGGGCGCGGGCCCGCGGGGGGGGGGGGGGGGCCGACGGCGGGGGCGCGGGGGGGCGGGGCGCGCTCCGCCCGGGCCGGCTCACCCCCCTGGCGGGCTGCCCGGTCGGCGGCCCCGCCCCGCGGGGCGGGGGCGGGGCGGGGCGTGTCTTGGCGGCGTCGGCCGCGGTCGGGACGATGGCACGGGCCTGGTAGGGGGCGGGCCGCGCGTGGCGTGGGCGTGCGGGTGTTCCCTGGTCAGGCGGCGCCGCCCGCGCGGTGGGTGGAGAACTCGCGCAGCATGCCGAAGACGCGGTCCCGCGATTCGTCCGCGGCGTCGACGGCCTCCACGCACTGCCAGTACAGCCCCTCGTCGGCCACGCAGGCCACCTCGACCAGGGCTATGCCCACGTCGCCGAGCAGGACCCCCAGGGCGAGCAGTACGCGCTGGGGATCGCGCACTTCCGTCAACTGGGAGGCACGTATCGCACCGCCCCATTGCAGCGTCGTATGGCCGGATGCGGGGCGCCGCAGGGCGCCGCACGCCCGGCCGCCCGCCTCGCTGAGCCCCTCGGCCTCCCAGCGGGTCACGGGGGAGGCGCTGCCCGCGAAGTATCCCCCGATCACCTCCGCGAGGGCCTGCGCCTGCCATGCTTCGGCCACGATGTCCTGCACGGTCTGTGACCGTGTCAGGGCCGATCGAGTGGCCTCGATGAGCCGCATCGCCTCCATGACCCCTGCCCCTCTCCGCCGTATGCACCGCGTCCGCCGCGTTCACCGCGTTCACCGCGTCCATCAAGTCGCTCGTGTCACCGAGCAGCCAACTGTCTGCTACCCAGAGTGATGAATGGCAGGCGGGAAAGCCAGGGGAATTCAGGAATCTGTGGACAACAGTTACGCCGCAGATAACTTTCTCACTACATAGAGTGACGATCTTCGCTGGAGGGTGCGGCCATGCGGCGTGCGGGGAACCGTAGTTCGTTGCGCTCGATCTTGGCGGCGAGCGCCGTCAGCGGGTCGATGTCCAGGGCCTGGCAGAACTGGAGGAGGTAGGCGAGCACGTCGGCCACCTCGTCCTCGACGCGGGCCGCGGCCTCGGCGTCGGCCATCACCTCGGCCGACTCGTCCGGCGTCAGCCACTGGAAGATTTCCACGAGTTCGGCCGCCTCGACGCTGAGCGCGGAGGCAAGGTTCTTCGGCGTGTGGAAGCGCTGCCAGTCGCGGGCCGCCGCGAATTCGGCCAGCCGACGCTGGAGAGCGTGCAGGTCAGGATCGGTATGGGGTGCCTTGGTCACGCCCCAGGTCTACCACTGTCAGCCCGCGCACCCCGAACGCGCCCGCCTCCCCGCCGTCCCGCCGGCCGCCGCCCCGGCCCCCCGTACCGGCCGACCCCACCGCGGCGGGCGCGGGGCCCGCGCCACCGGCCACCGCGGCACCGGTCCCGGCGGACGTCCCGGCGGGCCCGGACACCCCGGCCGGCACGGACAATCCGGATGCCCCGTCTCCTCCGACGGCACCGACGCCGCGCGCCCCGCCGCTCCCGGCGCGTGCAACAGGCGCGGCAGCGGCGGCCGGCCGCTCCGCAGCGGCGTCCGGTGCCGGGAGCGGCACCGTGTGGACGGCCCCGACGAGCCTGATGTGGCCGCGTTCGCACATCCGCCCGGCGAGTTCGAGGAGCAGTCGCGCCTGTCGTGCGTCCAGGCAGCGGTCGAAGCCGTCGGCCAGGACGGTCAGTGTCTGGAGTGCGGGCAGCACGTCGGCCACCGGATCGACGTCCAGTACGCCGGGCCCGGTGAGCAGGACCAGGGCGAGCCCCAGGTAGCGCAGTTCCCCGTCGCCGAGCCGGTCCACGGGCATGCTTCCGAACTCGCCGCGGCCGAGCACCGCGCGCAGGCCCGCGCCGCTGCGCCCGGTGCCGGTGCCGGCGCCGCCGCTGCGCCCGTCGCCCGTACGGGCCTGGCCGCCGGTGGCGCGCGAGCTGTGAGGTGCGAAGCGGCCGTCGCCCTCCGCCGGGCCCGTACGCGCGCCCGTACGCGCGTCCCCTCCCGCGCCCTCGACCGTGAGTTCCTTGACCGCCGGGCCGGCGCAGCCGTCCCGTACGGCGGTGACCAGGGCCGCGTGTCGGGTGCCGCACTCCTTGTGGGTGCGGTACAGGACGGCGGCCAGGTTGTCGCAGGCGCTGCGGAGTTGGCCGTCGGAGCGCATGGCGGGGCCCCGCATGGATTCGGGGCGCGGGTCGCAGGGGAAGACCGAGCGCAGCGCGACCACGATCTGTTCCGCGGCGGCGAGTGCGAGGCGTTGGCCTGCGGTCTTGCCGGCGATGCGGAGCGGCAGCAGAGCGGTGGCCAGGCGGTCGTCGGGGAGCGGGGCGCGGGTGACGGGGACGGCGCCCGCCGTGTACCAGGCGGCCTGTACGGTGCGCCGGCCCGGGTCGCGCAGCGCCGTCTCCAGCAGGACTTCGCCGGCGCCGGTCATGCGCTCGCCCACGATGCGCAGTTCGGGTTCGGCCTGGACGGCGACGTCCAGGCGTACGGGGCCCACGGTGCCGTCCACGGTGCAGCCGATGCGGAAGCCGCGGCGGCCCTGCGCGTCGGGGCGTGCCTGGTGGGGGACGCAGCCGACGGGGTCGGGGAAGACATCGGCGAGTCCGTCGCCCGCGGCGAGCCTGGCGAGGGCTCCGTAGGCTTCGAGTGCGCTGGATTTGCCACTGCCGCTGGGGCCGGTGAACAGCGTCACCGGTCCCAGCGGGAAGACCGCGCGCCGGTGCGTCTTGTAGGCCGAGAGCCTCAGTTCGGTTACGGCGGGCCGCTGGCCTGATGCGTTCATGGCGGGGAACGTATCGCCGCCGGATTTCGCCGAACCGTTTGCTCGTTGACGGTTTCCTACGAACGGGGGACGGAAGCCCCTGTCACGGTGGTGAATGCGGGGCGCAGTTCGGGGCCGTCCACCTCGGTGCCGACCGGGGAGAGCAGGAACACGTTGGTGTCCACGCGGTGCATGCCGCTGCCGAGCCCGAAGACGACTCCGCTGGAGAAGTCGAGGATGCGCTTGGCGACGTCCGCCTCGGCTCCCGTCAGGTCGAGCAGGACGGGTATTTGGGCGATCAGGTATTCGGCGACCTCGCGCGCGTCGGCGAAGGTCTGTACGCGGAGGACGACGAACTGGCGCAGGTCCTCCTCGGGCTCGTCGTCCGGGAGGGCCCGGTGGTGGGGCCAGGACGGCCAGGCGTTGTTGCTGCGCAGCGGAACGACTTCGGCGAGCCCTTCCCACTGTTCGTCGGTGACGTCGTGACGGTTCACCGGTTCACCCCAAAGGCGTGCTCGCTGGATATCTGCATCGGGCGATTCTAGGTATATGTGCGGCCGTGCCTCGCACACCGACACAGGTGGTGGCGGCGGGAGTGACGTAGGCAACGGTCGGGGACGGGACCGGGGCCGGGGCGCGGCCCCGGCGCGGCGACCTTGGGGGGCCGCCGCGCACCGCGTCCCCCGACGCCGTGCACCGCCGGCTCCGCGGTCCCGTCGTACCCGCTCCACGCCGTGTGGCTGGAGCTTTGAAGGTGCCGACCCCCGTCGGCGCCTCCCCCGTTGTCGCTCCAGCCACCAGCGCGGCCCATGCGCGCCGGTGCTCGGACGCGGGGCCGGGGCGACGTCGGCCGGTGGCACAACGGTTGAGTCGGCGCGGGTAGGTCCCCGCCGACCCCCCGTACCGCCGTGGCCACCGGCACGTCGCGCCGGCTCCGTTCCAGAGCGCCGTCCCCGGGAGCAACCCGTCCCGGGGCAGCGCGAATGGGAAGAGGCGGCAGTGAGCCCCCGTTTCTTGCTTCCCCCGACACCGCCGCCTCTGCCCCCGCAGCATCACATGCCAACGGGGCAAAACTCAACGTCGTGTTGAGTTTTGTCGAAACTGCGTTACGAGCCATTCGAACAGCTACGGTGAGCCGCATGGACGACAACGGGGACGAAGCGCTGCACAGTACGTTGCCTCCGCCGGCGGAGGTCAGGGGGCGACGGCGCCCCCGGCTCAGTCGGGGGGACCGTAGGGAGGCAGCCATCCTCGACAGCGTCGTCGAACTCCTACGGGAGCGGCCCGCGCGGAAGATCACCATCGAGGAGATCGCCAAGGGCGCCGGGCTCTCCCGCCCCTCCGTGTACTTCTACTTCGACAGCAAGCAGGCCATCATCGACGCCGCCGTACAGCGGGTGATGGGCACTCTGCTGTCGACCGCGGCGGCCGTCGCCGGGGACGAGGAGGTCACCCTTCAGGCTTCGCTCGACGGCCTGATCAACAACGTCCTGGACACCTGGGTGGAGCACGGTTCGCTGTTCTGCGCCGCCATCGACTACGTGGGCCGGGACATGGAGGCGCGGATAGCGTGGCGGGACGCGTTGGAGGCGGGAGCGGTCGAACTGGCCGCGATGCTCGAACGTGATCGCGGCCGTGGCCAGGTCAAACCGGGTGGCGACGCCCGGGCGCTGGCCGTGGCGGCGCACTGGATGGTCGAGCGGAACTGCTACATCCTCTTCAGCCGCGAGCACACGCCCGCCGAAGAGGAGGCGTTGCGCACCACGATGGTGCTCAGTGCCCGGCGGCTGCTGGGGCTGCCCGACCCCGCGGGCACGGTGTAGGCGCGTACCCGGTCCGGTTCAGCCAGGTCCGTCCGGCCCAGCCCGGCCCGGTCCAGTTCGGAACGGTTAACCCCGCTCTGGCCCAGCTTGGTTGAGACCGGTTCAGTTGAGGGGTTCGGCCCGGTCGAGTCCGATCCCGTACGGCCTCGTCCGGTCTCACCCGGTCTCATGGGGTCCGGTGCGGACTGGTCCGATCTGGTCCGGTTCCGTCGTGGCGGCGCGGTCTTCGTGCGGTGGCCGGTTCGCGCCGCGTACGCTCCTACGTCCGTCCCCTCCGGTGCGGTGCCCGCCGCGTGCGGTGGCCGGGCCGGGCAGGCCGAGAGCGGCCCCGGAGTGTCCTCCCGGGGCCGCTCTGGTGTGTGGCGGGCCGTGCCCGGCCGTGGGGCGCTCGGGGCGCCAGGGCTCACTGGTTCCCGAAGATGATGGAACCGTTGAAGCTGTTGATGGCGTTGTGGTTGAAGCTGTCGTCGATCGAGGTCTCGACCTCCGTGCTCCAGATGCGCTTCCACACGTTCACGTTCGTCGTGTCGTTGTCGTTGTGCACCGCCTGACCGCTGTGTGCCTCCGCCGATACGGCACCGGCCAGCGAGAGACCGGCGACGGCGAGCGTGATCAGGACGGGGCGGATGACAGAGCGCATGGCGTTCCTTTCCGAGGCGAGTGGTGGCAACACCGTGCGCGCCCGGGCGGAGCCCGGACGACCCGACACGCGCAGGCGCTGCGGCACTCCCCTCACTCGGCCCAATCCGCGCCCGCCCGGCGCCCCGGGCCGCCGTCGCCCCGGAGCACGGGTCGGGGCCGATGTGGGCCGGCGGACCGGTCCCGTCAGCTCGCCGTCCAGGCCCCGTCGAGCGGCAGTGAGGCGCCGGTGAGGAAGGACGCCTGTGGGGTGCACAGGTAGGCGACGGCCTCGGCGACCTCGGCGGGTTCCAGGAGGCGCTTGACCGCCGATTCTGCGAGCAGTACGTCGGTGACCACGCGGTCCGCCGAGATGCCGTGGGCGGCGGCCTGGTCGGCGATCTGGCGCTCCACCAGCGGGGTGCGTACGTAGCCGGGGTTGACGCAGTTCGAGGTGACGCCGTGCGGGGCGCCTTCGAGCGCGGTGACCTTCGACAGGCCCTCAAGTCCGTGCTTGGCCGCCACGTACGCCGATTTGAAGGCCGAGGCGCGCAGCCCGTGGACGGACGAGATGTTGACGACGCGGCCCCAGCCCCGCTCGTACATGCCCGGCAGTGCGCCCCTGATCAGCCGGAAGGGTGCCTCCAACATGACCGTGAGCACGGTCGAGAAGACCTCGGGCGGGAACTCGTGGATCGGCCGGACCAGTTGCAGCCCGGCGTTGTTGACCAGCACGTCCACGCCTTCCGCCGCCCGCTCCGCGGCGTCGAGGTCGGTGAGGTCGAGCGGGATGGGCAGCAGCTCGCCGGCGGGCGGTACGGAGTTCGCCACGTTCGTGGAGCGCGTTGCGTTCGTGGAGCGCGTTGCGTTCGTGGAGCGCGTTGCGTTCGCCGCGCTCCCGGTGGTGCCCGCGTCGGCTGTGGTTTCGGTTGATTCAGCCGATTCAGCCGATTCGACGGTGCCGGCCGATGCGGCGGCATTGGAGCTGGCCAGCAGGGCCGTCAGCCCCTCGGCGTCCCGGTCCACCGCCCGCACCTGCGCACCGGCCGCCACCAGCCGTAGCGCACAGGCCCGCCCGATACCGCTGGCCGCCCCCGTGACCAGCGCCGTGCGTCCCCGCAGATCGAGGGAGACGGCGGCGGGCTGAAGGGGCTGAATGGGTGACAGGTTCATGGCCGTCACCCTAGGTCGGGGCCGGGCGCCACCGCAGCAGGTCGCGCTGACCACAGCCGCTCGCGCTGCCGCCGCAGTCGTGGGCCCCAAAGGTGTACTGGCGTACGGCGGGGAGCGCGGGCGGGAGGGGCGCCGCCGGCGGGCGCGGCGGCGACGAGGCGCCGGGCCACGGAGCGGAGCAGCACGGACCACCGCGCCACGGGGCGGCAACACCGGCGCCATAACTCAGTTGCCCACCGCGGTCGGGCTCTGTTGGACTTTCTCTTGGCGGCCGGATCGGGGCCCGCGCCCTTCGGCGTGCCCGGTCGACGGGCGTCCGTGCGCGCTACGCGTTCCGGTACGGACCGTAGGCCGCGCTTCCCAGTCAGCCGCCCCGCCGCGGCGTCCCCAGGAGATGATCATGCGACTCACTGCCATGTCCCACCCGCAGGTATTGACCAACTCTGCTAAGGACATGACACATCTTGCACACCGTGAACCTGGGCATCCTCGCGCACGTCGACGCCGGTAAGACCAGCCTGACCGAGCGGCTCCTGCACACCGCCGGGGTCATCCCGGAGGTCGGCCGGGTGGACGACGGCAACACCCAGACCGATTCACTCGCCCTTGAGCGGCAGCGCGGCATCACCATCAAGTCCGCCGTGGTCTCCTTCCCCGTCGCCGACCTCGCGGTCAACGTCATCGACACCCCGGGGCACCCCGACTTCATCGCCGAGGTCGAGCGGGTGCTGAGCGTCCTGGACGGGGCGGTGCTCGTGGTCTCCGCGGTCGAGGGCGTACAGGCACAGACCCGGGTGCTGATGCGCACCCTGCGCCGGCTGCGCATCCCCACGCTCATCTTCGTCAACAAGATCGACCGTTCCGGCGCGCGCGAGGGCGCGTTGCTGCGCGAACTCGCCGCGAAGCTCACCCCCGCCGTGCTCGCCCTCAACGCGGTGCGCGACCTCGGCACGCGGGACGCGCGCTCACTGCCGTACGACATCGCGGACGCGGGCTTCCGGAGCGCGCTGCTCGACGCGCTGACCGCGTACGACGAGCGGCTGCTTGCGGACTTCGTCGCCGATGAGGCGCGGTTGGACGACGCGCGGCTGCGGGCGGAGCTGGTCGCGCAGACCGGTCGCGGGGTGCTGCACCCGGTGTTCTTCGGTTCGGCCCACACCGGGGCCGGGGTGGCGGAGCTGACCGCCGGGATCGCGGAGTTGTTGCCCCGCGCGCGGGGCGAGCGGGACGCGCCGGCGATCGGCACGGTCTTCAAGGTCGAACGCGGGCCCGCCGGCGAACAACTCGCGTACCTGCGGCTCCTTGCGGGCACCGTCCGCGCCCGGGACCGCCTGTGGTTCGGCGAGCCGCACGCCGCGACCCCGCGGGGCGAGGCCAAGGTCACGGCGGTACGGGTGTTCACGCCCGGGCCCGGCGGGCAGGCCGCGGCGCTGGCCGCGGGCCAGATCGGCGCGGTCCGGGGGCTGACCGGCATCCGGATCGGCGACGCGGTCAGCGCGCAGGAGGCCCAGCCACCGACAGCGGCACCTCCCCAGACACCGGCACCGGCACCGGCACCGGCACCCGCCGGCGCGCCGCCAGGCGCCGAGCCGCCCGTGGGGTCGGCGGCGGGGGCTGCGGCGGACGCGGCGGCGGAGGGTCCGCACGGCTGGGCCGCAGGCGCCGGGGTGCCCGTGCGGCACTTCGCGCCGCCGACGCTGGAGACGGTCATCGCCCCGCGCCGCGCCACCGACCGGCCCGCGCTGCACCTGGCGCTCGCCCAACTCGCCGAAGCCGATCCGCTGATCAACCTGCGGCAGGGCGGCGACCGGCAGGAACTGTTCCTCTCGCTCTACGGCGAGGTGCAGAAGGAGGTCATCGAGGCGACGCTGGCGCAGGAGTTCGGGGTGGCGGTCGTCTTCCGGCGGACCAGCACCATCCACGTCGAGCGGGTGATCGGCAGCGGCTCGGCCGTGGAGGTCATGCACGCGCCGGGCAATCCCTTCCTGGCCACGGTGGGGCTGCGGGTGGAGCCGGCGGCCGAAGGCAGCGGGGTCGCCTTCTGGCTGGCCGTCGAACTCGGTGCCCTGCCGCACGCGTTCACCAAGGCCATCGAGGAGACCGTACGGGAGACGCTCGGGCAGGGGCTCTACGGCTGGGCGGTCCCCGACTGCGTCGTCACGCTCACCCGCTCCGGCTACGCGGCGCGGCAGAGCCACGCCCATGCCGTGTTCGACAAGAGCATGTCGAGCACGGCCGGCGACTTCCGCAAGCTGACCCCGCTGGTGCTGCTGACGGCGCTGCGCCGCGCCACCACCCGGGTGCACGAGCCGATGCACCACTTCCACCTGGAGGTGCCGGCCGACACGGTGGGCGTGGTGCTGCCGGTACTGGCCCGGCTCGGGGCCGTACCGCGCCCGCAGGCCGTGCGCGGCGGGTACGGCGTACTGGAGGGAGAGGTTCCGGCGGCTTCGGTGCACGCCCTGGAGCAGCGGCTGACCGGGCTGACCCGCGGCGAGGCCCTGCTGGACTGCTCCTTCGCCGGCTACCGCCCGGTCCACGGCGCCCCGCCGACCCGGCAGCGCACCGATCACGACCCGCTGGACCGCAAGGAGTACCTACTGCGCGTGGTACGGAACGTCACCGGGGCACAACAGGGCGCCTGGGGTAGGTGAGACGGGTGGGACCAGAACGGATGGACAGCACGCTTCGAGAGGGGTAAATCCGCTCCATCGAGGGCCATTTGGGCGTGACTTCGGTGTGTTCGTGGGCGTTGGTCCGGACATGAAGATGCTCGACCTGTTCACCGTGGCATCTGTCGTCGCAGGTGCCGTCACGGCCGTGGGCGCTCCGCTGGTCCAGGACGACCTGCCCGGCATCGATTGGGGCAAGGCGCTGAGTCAGTCCGAGGCACTCGGAGACCTCAGCGACCGGCCCGCCGAACACTCCGCGTCCGAGGCCGACTCCCCTCTCTCACCCAACGCCCCGCGCACCACCTGACAGCGCGCAGGGCCCTATCCCCCGCCGGCTCCCCCACCGGGGCACGCCTCCGCACCCCGCGGATCCGTGCCCCGGTCTTCGTATGCGGCCACTCCTATCCGGCCCGTCCTGTCCTGCTCGCCCTGCCCGGTTCCTCACACGCGGCCCGGCATCCGGAGCTCCTCGCACGCGGCCCGGCGCACGGAAGCTCTTCGCACGCGACCCTTCGCACGCGGCCCGGCGCACGCGGCTCTCGTACGCGACTCGCCCCATCCGGCCGCCCCGTACGCCGGTTCGCACGCCGCCCCGTACGCCAGTTCGTCGCGTCGGGTGGTCTCACGTCTCCAGGGGCAGTTCGAGGGTGAGGCGGTAGCCGCCGGCGGGGGTGTGGGCCGCGGTGAGGTTGCCGCCGAGTAGGGCGGCGCGCTGGCGCAGGCCCTCCAGGCCGTGCTGGGAGCTGGGCAGGTGCAGGGCGGGGCGGGTGGCGGCGGTGTTGGTGACCTCGGTGGTGAGGGCGGTCGCGGTGTGCTGGACGCGGACCTCGGCCCGCGCGCCGGGGGCGGGCTTGCGCACGTTGGTCAGGGCCTCCTGCACGGTGCGGTAGACGGCGCGCTGCACCGGCGGCGGCACCTCGTGCGGCAGGTCGAGCCGGAGTTCGGCTTCGATGCCGCTGCCGGTGACCAGCCGTTCCAGGCCGGCCAGGGTGGGCTGTGGGGTGAGCTCGGTGGGGGCGCCGCCTGCGCCGCGCAACACGCTCACCATGTGCCGCAGCTCCTCCAGCGTCTGCACGCTGAGCCGGCGGATGGTGCTGGCCGCCTCCTTGGTCTCCGGGTCACGGGTGCTGACCTGGAGCGCGCCGGCCCGCACCGCAATCAGGCTGACCTGGTGGGAGACCACGTCGTGCATCTCGCGGGCGAGTTGGGCGCGCTCGGTGGCCAGCGCGGTCTGCGCGGTGAGCACCCGTTCCGTCTCCCTGGCCTCGGTGATCTCCGCCAGCCTGGCCGAGAGCTCGCGGCGCACCTGGACGAGTTGGCCGAGGAAGAGCGCGGCGACGGCGGAGGCCAGGCCGTGGCCGGCGGTGAGCGCGGTGAAGATCCCGTAGTCGCCCTCGGCGAACCGGCCGGTGGGCCAGGGCAGCGCGTAACAGGCGGCGAACGCCGCGGTGCAGCCGCCCAGTACGACCCGGCTGCGGGTACGGGCGGCCAGCGTGGCCAAGGTGACCAGGGTGGCGGCGGTGGCCGCGGTGACCAGCACGGCGGGCAGCGAGAGCACGAACACCAGCAGCGGCAGGGTGCGGCGCAGGACGAGCGCGCAGGCGGCCAGCAGGGCGCAGCCCACGCCGGTGCGGTCGGTGAGGTCGACGTTGATCCACAGGTCGAGGAGGCCGACCACCACCAGCAGGGCGTCGAGCAGGGGCGCGGGTATCCGGCGGGGGTTCACGCGCCGCCCCGGCCCGGGCCCAGCAGGCCGGCGCGCTGGGCGACCAGCGCCGCCTGGATGCGGCCGGTCACGCCCAACTTGGCGTAGATGGCGCTGACGTGGTCCTTGACGGTGCCGGTGCTCAGGTAAAGCCGTTGGCCGATGTCGGTGTTGGACAGGCCGTCGGCGACCAGGACGAGGACGGCGCGCTCGCGGTCGGTGAGCCGGGCCACGGCGTGCGCGTCCGGGCCGGCCGCCGCGCCGTCCAGGTAGCCGCCCACCACCCGGCGGGTGACGCGGGCGGAGAGGACGACGCCGGCCGCGGCCAGGTTGCGGATCAGGTGCGGGAGTTGCTCGGGGTCGGTGTCCTTGAGGAGGAAGCCGGCCGCGCCCGAGCGCAGCGCCGTGGCCACGTACTCGTCGGTGTCGAAGGTGGTCAGCATGGCGACGACCGGCGGTTCGGGCAGGGCGCGCAGGTGTTCCAGGACGGTGAGCCCGTCCACGTCGGGCATCCGGATGTCGAGCAGGACCACGTCTGGGTGGTGTGCGCGGACGGCCGCCACGGCCTCGCCGCCGGGCACGGCCGCGACGACCTCGATGTCGTGGGCCGCGTCGAGGATGAGTTGGAACCCGCTCCGGATCAACGCCTCGTCATCGACCACCAGTACCCGGACCACGCCGCCCCCTTCCGCCCCCGCCCACGCCCTGTGGTCCGACCTGCCTACCACGCGCGCCGGACCGGCGGCGGGCCGAACCGGCCGACCCTGCCGGGTGGCGGGGCCACTCCAGCCGACCGGCGGGGATCGGCAGCGTGCCGCCCGGTGGCTTCGGCGGCGGCGATGGCCGAGCGTGGGGCCATGGCACACACCACACGCGCCGCCGCGGAGGGCGATCCGCCGCGACCGGCTGGCGACGGCATGGGGGCCGCCACGGCGGGAGGCGGTACGGGGGCGGACGCGGCGGGCGGCACGGGGGCTGGCTCAGGAGGCTGCGCGGGCACAGATACGGGCAACAGCGCGGGAGCCCGTAAAGACCTCCGCACGGGCCCCTCCCCCGACGCCGACCCCGGCACCACCCCCGAACCCAGCGCCGTACCCAGCGCCGTACCCGTCCCCGGCCCCCCACCCCCCCCCCCCCCCCGGCGCGCGGGGGGGGGGGGGGGCCCCGCCGCTGGGGGGGGCGGACGGCTGCGCGCAGGTCACGAATCATCGACATACGGACTCCTCAGCGGGCCGGTCGTCAGCGGCGAAGCG
>NZ_JBEHZD010000168.1:0-13696 GCF_040240285.1 Streptomyces sp. HSW2009
GGGGGGTGTGGTTTTTGTTTAACTCCACCCGCGTGTGGGGGGGGGGCCGCCCCCCCCGCCCCCCCACCGCCCCAGCCCACTGGCTCGCTAGCGCTAGCCCACTAGCTCCCTGGCCAGCTACGTATGTGCCCATCCCACAAGGAGAGAACGTGACCAAGCGCCTCATCGCAGGCCGAGCCCGTCGGCTGATCCTCGGTGTGACGGCCGGCGGTGCCCTGGCCCTGGCCGGCTGGGCCACCGTCGCCAGCGCGGACGCCGGCGGCGGCGCCAAGCCGTCCACCCGGCCGGCCGTCTCCGAGCCGGACGCGGCCCCCGCGGAGGTCGCACGGCCGGTCCCGCCGAAGGACAAGCCCGCGCCCGTCCCCGCCCCGCCGAAGGGCAAGCCGGCCCCCGCGCCGGTCCCGCCGAAGGGCAAGCCGGCACCCGCCCCCGTACCCCCGAGGGACGAGCCCGCGCCCGCCCCCGTACCGCCCACGAGCAAGCCCGCGCCGCCCCCGCGGGTCGAGGCTCCCGGCCGGCCGGCCGAGCCCAGCCCGATCCCGGACGTGCACTACACGCCGGGCCAGTCGGCCGTCCCCGCGCCGGCCCCCCCCCCCGCCGGCCCGGGGCCCCGGGCGCCGCCCCCCCCCCCGGCCCCCCCCCGCCCCGCGCCCCCCCCGCCCCCCCCCCCCCCCCCGCGCCCCCCGGGGCCCCCCCCCCCCCCCCCCCCGCCCCCGGGGCCCCCCCCCCCCCCGCCCCGCGGGGGCGACACCTGCGCCCGCCCCACAACCCGCTCTGCCGCCCAGCCCCCGCCCCCACCCATCACTCACGCCACGCCACGCCCACCACTCACGCCGCACGCCTCGCGCCCGGCCCTCACCCCCGCCACGCGCCCCCCACCAGCCGCACCGGTCGCAGGCTCCCGCCGGCCACCCGCCGTGACACCTCCTCCCACTCCCGCACCACCCGCCGCTCCCCCTCCGGTATGAGCGGCCAGTCGGCCCGGGTCACCGCCCGGCCCCCATACACCGGCTCCCAGGTCACGGCGTGGAACGGCCCGATCTCCGGCGCCAGCGTGGCCAGGCAGTGCACCGCACTCCGGTGGAACCACTTGCCGACCACCGTCACGGGCAGCCCGGCGGCCTTCGCCTCCCGCAGGTACGGCAGCGAGAACTCCACGTTCTGCCAGGTGTTGGCGGCCATCGCCTCACACCGGATCACCGCGTCGGGCACCCCCCGCTCGATCAGCAGCCGCCGGAACTCGGGCGCCGCCACGAACCCACTGTGCCGGTTCACCCCACCGGTCACGATGATCAGCCGCGCCAACCCCTGCCGATACCACTCGGTGGCGATCTCCGCAGGCTGCACCTGGCTGCTCCCGAACACGAACAGCGCCCCCGCCACCCCCACCGGCGGCGGCGCCTGAATATCGACGTACGACGTGATCTCGTCCACCTGCTCGGGATGAAGGCTCTGCGTGTCCATGGGGCTGGTCCTCGACGCTCTCGTACGGGTGCCTGGGGATGCCCCAAATCTAGACAGCCCGGGACCAGTTGCGGCCATTCACGTACGGGGGAAGTGCGGTGGCCGGGGGGTGGGGTTGGGTTGAGGTTGGGTTGGGGTTGCCCCCTGCGCCGACTGTGCCCGCTGTGTCTGCTGCGTTCGCCGCGCCGACCGCGGGTACCTCACCTGATAGGTCCCACCCCATGCCCGAGCCCGCCTCCCGCCCCGTGCAACTGCCGTACGACCAGCAGAAACTCGCAAACGACGCCCGCACCAAGCTCCGGGCCCACCTGGCGGAGCACCAGACCGCCACCCGGGTCTCCTTCACCTTCAACGTGACGGACGACGGCGCCGACGAACCCCTCACGCTCCCCCGTGAGGCCGTAGAACTCCTCGCAACCGCACTCGACCACCTCGCGGCCGGCCGCGGCGTCGCCCTCGTCGCGTCCGCTGCCGAACTCACCACGCAACAGGCCGCCGACCTGCTCAACGTGTCCCGCCCCTTCCTGATCGGCCTCCTGGAAGCCGGCGAGATCGCCCACCGCACGGTCGGCACGCACCGCAGGATCACCACGTCGTCCCTCCTGGACTACCAGCGCAAGGACGACCACCGCCGCCAACAGATGGCTGACGAGCTCACGCAACTCGGCCAGGAGATGGGCGCCGTCGGACCGGGCCGGGGCAGGGCCCTGCCCAGGCATTGAGTCCCACCAGAAATGCGCCCCCCGCCGCCCCCCCGTCCGCCCCTAGCTCTCCCACCCAATCGAACTGACCCCGCGATCAGCGTCGAACCGTACGCACAGCACCTCGTCCGAATCCTCCGGTACGAGGGCGAAGTCCAGCCAGAAGGACAGCTCGCCGTCGGGGGCCTGGTGGAAGGCGAGGCCCGTGGCGCGGAAGAGGTCCGCCATGGCCGCCGGCGAGCCCTTACCGGAGAGGAACGCGCGCGCCGCCGCCGGGAAGTCGCCCTCCAGGTCGCCGAGCTCTTCGACATGGAAGCGGACGAACTCCACCACGCTCGAATCCATCTCGGCGAGCTCCCCACGAAGGGCGGATCGTGCCTGGTCAACCAGTTCGTGGAAGGCGTCGACGGTCGGTGCGACCGTGGCCAGGAGCCGGGGTTCGGTGCTCACTTCCTCGGCGATGTGCAGCCAGCAAGAATCCCCGTCGGCCCCACCCACCACGACCTGCCCGGCGAACCCACTCGCGGCGTCGAATTCGAGCGTCCCGACGAGCGTGGACGTGATGGTGGTCTGCATGCTGCCATGGTGACACGGGGCGAAATCCGGCCTCGGGCGGGCTGGGGCGGGGCCGGGGTGAGGCGGGCCTCGGTGAGGCGGGCCGGGGCGGGCCGAGCCCGGGAACCGGACCCAGCCACCCCCGTAGCCCCCCCCCCGTACACACATCAATGCCGCTCCGCAGCCGCCTTCCGCGGGAGCAGCGGCAGGCACAAGGCGCAGGCCAGCACGATCCCCAGGACGAGGAGCAGGCTGGTGGTCACGGCGTGCGGGGAGCCGTGGGCATCGGCGCCGGCGAGATACACGGTGGAGATGAGTGCAGCGCCCATAGCGTTGGCAAGTTGCTGAACCGCGTTGAGGGTGCCGCTGGCGCTGCCGGCCTGTTCCTCGGTGACGTCACCGAGCGCGACGGCGAACACCGAGCCGAAGCAACTCCCCATCCCGAGACCGCACACCAGCAGCGGAAGGGCCAGCGCCCACAGGGCGTCCGGGGCGAGCCGCACCACCGCCAGGTATCCCACGATCCCGGCCGCGACCAGCGCGAGCCCGGCGGCGACCAGCCGACGCCCCGACTCGGCGGCCACACCCCGCGCGGCGAAGGCGGCGGCGATGATGCCCAGCGACATCGGCGCCATGATCCCGGCGGCGGCCAGCGGGCCCAGATGGTGGCCCTGTTGCAGATAGAGCGAGGTCACGTACAGCAGGCCGGCAACGGCGGCGAAGAAGACCGAGCCGACGAGCAGCCCGGCGACGAAGCCGCGGTTACGGAACAGGGCCGGGGTCAGGAATGGGTCCGCACTGCGCATCTGGTACACGGCGAACATCAGCAACAGCACGGCTCCGACGGCCATCGCCCCGACCGAACGCGCCTGCCAGTCCCCGCTTCCCCCGTCGCCCAACCCCCAGAGCACACCGAGCAACCCGCAGATCAGCACGAGCGCGGCGGCCGGGTCGAGCACCACGCTGCTGTCCCCCGGATGGTCGGGCAGCAACCTGGCAGCGACGATGAAGAGTCCGATCCCGAGGACGACGTTGATCAGGAAAACCGACCGCCAGCCGAGCCCGAAGGGGTCGAGATGGATGAGGGCGCCGGCGACGACGGGCCCGCTGATCGCGCTCATCCCCATCAGCGGCCCGAACAGGCCGAACATCTTCCCGAGTTGATCGCGCGGAAACGTACGTAGCAGGATGCTGAACCCCTGCGGGATGAGCAGAGCGCCGAACCCGCCCTGCACGATGCGCGCCCCGATGATGCCGAGAGGCTCACCGGCGAACGAGCAGCCGGCCGACCCGATGGTGAAGCCGGCCAGCCCGATGAGGAACATCCGGCGGGTGCCGAACTTGTCACCCAGCCGGGCCCCGAGTACGAGCATCGAGCCCAGCGCGAGCGCGTAACTCGACCCCAGCCAGGGCGTCAAAGATGAAGATCCATGCAGGTCATCGACGATCGAGGGCGCCGCGATGTTGGTGACGGTCGTACTGAGGAGGTCGAGGACGTCGGCGACCAAGATGGTCGCGAAGATCCACCACCGCACGGCCGGTGCGGGAGGGGAGGAGGCGTTGTCGGGCATGCCAGAGCACTCTCTGTCCGAGAGATTCAGACGAGCCGCACTGGACTCGTCGTGCTGGCCGGAAACCCCGACATGGCTGCGCGCTGCGCGGGCCACTGCACCTTACGGGGGCCACGATAGGTGGCCCCGCAGGCCATCACCAGTCAATAAGACTGACCAACCGGGAACAGTGCGGGTCGTCCAGATCGCCCGGCACCGTCCCTTCCACCTCCTCGTTCAGCGCGGGAGCGACGCAAGCACGGTGGTCAGCGCCCCGGAGAGTTGTACACCAACGGCGACACGGATGAACCGGCCGCTGGACAGAGGCCCGTGGATTTCATGGAGCAGCAGGCGCACGATGTCCGCCTGCTGCTCGGCGATGTCCCCGTAGGTCACGGTCATGCCTCACATGGTTGCCAGGCCCCATCGACCCGTCGTACGTCGCGAAAACTGCCGTCCCGTACGCGGCGAGCCGACTCCTCCCACTCCCGGAACACGCGCCGCTTCCCGTCGGGGACGTGTGCCCAGTTCTCCCGCGTGACCACCTGCCCCGCGTACACCGGCTCCCAGGACAGCACGTGGAACCGCGCGATGTCGGGCGCGAGCGTGGCCAGGCAGTGCAGGGTGCGCCGGTGGTACCACTTCCCGATCGCGGTCACCGGCAGACCCGCTTCTTGCGCCTCGCGAAGAAAAGGCAGTGCGAATTCGACGTTCTGCCACGTGTTGGCCGACCGGTCCTCACAGCGAATGACCGTATCGGGCACACCCCGCTCCAGCAGGAGTTTCCGAAACTCCTGAGCCTCGACCACACCGTTGTGCCGATTGACTCCCCCGGTGAGGATGATGAGCGGGGCCAAACCCTCCCGATAGCGATCGGCCGCGATCTCCGCCGGCCCAAGCTGATTGGTCCCGAAAACGAAGAGCGCACCGGGCTCAGCGGGAGGCGGTGCATCGATGTCGACGGCGTCTGCGATGTCTTGCGCCTCGTCTGAGGTGAGATTTTCTGCTGCCATGGGGGCTCCTGGGTCTCGTTTGACGGACCGTTCGGGGCGGCGGGATCGTACGGGGACGGGCTGGGGGCGCCCCGTTACGCTGCCTGGATCTCGCGCGACCGCTCCGCGAAATCCACCACCAACCGGTGTGCGCCGAACGGCGCCATCCCGCGCCGCACGTCGCGCACGGCTTCCACGCACCGCGAGGACTTCACCCGCTTGGCGAGGCCGATCGCCCGCACACCGGCGGCGTGTGCCGACTCAAGGTCGCGGCGTTGAAGGTGGGTGGTGGCCAGGGCGGCTTGGGAAAGCGCTCCGCGGCGGGCGCGGTGCTGGCGCTTTGCGGCGCGGATGGATTCCTGTGCATGGGTTTCGGCCTTGGCCGGGTCCGCGAGGTCCCGGAAGGTGTGGGCGTATTCACCGTGCAGATAGGCGGCGTCGATGAACTGCGCCCATTCCTGTTCCGCCGCCGGCCGTACGCGCTCGAATGCCGTTTGCGATGCCTCCACCGCGCGGGTGGCCGCCCGGCGGTCTCCCAGCCTGGCCAGCGCCCGCGCCTCCAGGCACCACAGGTCCGCCAGGCAGGCGGGCGAGGCCGCCTTCCCCAGCCCGTGCCGCCCGGCCTGCGCAAGGCTCCGCCCCTCGCTCGGATTCCCCAACAGGGTGGCCTGGTCGGCCATTCCCGCCAGTACGTGCGCACCCAGTGCGGCATTTCCGGATTCCTCGGCGAGTCTGAGCGCCTGAATCAAATACCGCTGGGACGTGCCGTGTTCGCCGTTGTCGTATGCCATCCAGCCGAGCAGATAGGTCTGCTCGGCTGCGGCTTCGGAGAGCGCACGCCGTACGACCGTGGTTTGCGGGGAGCGCAGTAGTGCATGGACATGGCCGCCCACGTAGCGGGCCAGCACGTGCTGGCCGGCGCCGCCGCCCCGCATGACGTCCAGGTGCTGGAATTCCGCAAAGGTGGCCCGCACGGAGCGCACGTCCGCCATTCTTACGCGCGTCCCGCCGTTGAATTGCTCCGCCGCCGGACCGGGCCCACTCCCTCCCCGCTGGCTTCCTCCGAACTGGTCTCCGAACCGCCCGCCGGCTGCTACTGCTGCCAGTGGTGCCACCGCCAGGAAGTCACGTCGTTGCACGTCGCACTCCTCAGATCAAGGGGGAGACGCCCAGCACCCTCCGCAGCCGAAGAATTGCGCCGGGGCGTCATCACCGTGTTACCTCAGATTTCGTACGGGTCCTCGCTTATCCGCTTACTGATGTGGTCGAGCGCATCCCGCAGACCGCTGGGCGCGTCGGTCATGGCTCTTCCCCGGTTGGCTGCCCGGTCCAGAATGTTCAGGGTGGCGATCGATGACATCTCGCCCAGGGCCGGGATGAGCTTTTCTGCTTCGCTCTCTGCCGTGCGCCAGGATCTGACCGCGATCAGGCTGTCCAGGAGGCGTACGGCTGCCACGTTCTGATATCCCACGTGCGCATCGGGCTCGTCCTGCATCGCCCGTTCCAGGGGCGGAATGGCCTCGTGCCAGGCTTCGGCCTCGTGTAGGGCCCGGCCCTGTTGTCGGTCGATTTCGCGTGCCGATACCCACCAGGCCCAATGGGGTTCGTCGCGGGCAGTGCTCTCCTGGAGCAGTGCGCGGGCCCGGGCGAAGGACTCCGCCGCTTCTGTGCCGCTGCCGGTCCCGGAAAGGCCCTGCGCTTCGCGGGCCCGGAACATCGCCTCAACCCGCGGGGTCAGCCGACCTCGGTCCAACACCGTACGGGCAATGGCCAATTCCTCCCGGGGCCGCCCGGTCCACCCTGCGAGCATCCCCAGGTTCTGGAGCGTAAGGAGTTCGATGGACCGGTCGCCGGAAAGTCCTGCGAGATAGAGCGCTTCCTGACTGAATCGTCGGGACGCGCCGAACTTCCCCTCGTTGAAAAGCGCCCAGCCGGCGATTTCGGCGAGTTCAGCGGCTGCCGCCTGAATGTCGCGCTGCTGGTCGGCAGCGTAATCGCCCTTGCCGAGCCGGTGGTGCACGACCTTGAAGGACCGGACCGCCGCATCGGCGATGGGAAGCCCCAACATCGCATTGTCCAGGGCGATGAGTCGACTGGAAATGCTCCGGATCGTAGGGGCGAATCCGTCACCGCATACCGCGTCGCCGTCCGCGAGGCCCCGAATCGTCGCCTCCATGGGCGTGTGGGGTTCCTTCAGCGTACGAACGCTCACTCCCAGCGCCTCGGCGAGAAAGGGCAGCCATTCACGCGGCGTGCGCCGCCCCTTCTCGTACCGACTGATCTCCTGCGGCCCAACCGGAGCGCCCGCCATGCCGGCGACCCGACACGCCTCGCGCCCGAGCCGCGTCTGCGTCCACCCGCGCTCCTCGCGAAGGCGCTTGATGTTGGCCCCGATCACGCTGGTCATGCGGCCATTGTGGCCCACCTGCGCCGCGGCACCCTTGCCGGAAGCGCATCCGCCCATGCTCCTATGCACGGCGTTTCGCCAACGCGGGTATGGCATCCACCATTTGGTCGTCGAGTGATTCCCATAGGACACCGGACGGCCTTCGAGACGGTGGGCACTCGATCACTCTCTCCGGTGTCACGATGAAGTCCACCCGGAAGTCGTGCGCATCCTCCGGCAACTCCTCATCAATTACTTGGAGTTCATGAACCGTGGTGACAATGGGGGTCTTCGCATCGATGAGACCCGCCTCCTGAAGAAGCGCGATCTCGATATCCGAATAGCCCGCCCCCTTGCCCAACCGCACTCCTTGCCGGTTCACAGCAACGCTGCCGCACACCACCACGTCCACCGGCAGCATGCCCGAAAGGTCCACGGGCCGTCCGTGCCGCACGGCGACGTGTCGTTCGGCTACGTCACGCGGTGGGGCGCCGAGATCGTAGGGGTCGAGCAAGAAGAAGGGCAGTTCGCTGGCCAGCCTCGGCGAGGCCATATAGACGCGCTTGTTCTGCTCCAACGCCTTGGCCCGCACGGGCAATTGCGCACGATCGGGCACGGCCTTGACAACACCAGCAGCGCGCCAGAAGTCCAACTCGTCCAGGTGGGACGCCGCCGCTTCCGCCCCCTCAAAGGCCGGAATCCGGCCACTGCCTCCGCCGGGGGCAACCCGCTCACGGTCGAGCAGCGACCAGACGCGCTCACGCACTCCTTGTTTGGCTTCCCGAATGTGGCCGCTACTCATGTCAGACCTCTCTGATCAAGGGGAGGCGATCAAACCGAACAGGCGGTCATTGGTTTCGCGCACTCCGGACAGCGTGTTCCAGGCTTGCAGTTCCCTCCCAGCCCGAAAGATCAGATTCAACCCACCGCCACCCCGATGCCCCGCTACCACACTGATGGCCTCACCCACGGTATGAATGGCTTCGTCTACGTTGCCCTGACGCAGTTGCGCTAGGGCTAGATTGCCGAGGACGATGGCATGCGTTTTCGACCCACTACGCACTTCCGCAACCGTCGCCTCCAGCTTCTTTTCGGCGCGGCAGGCGTCGTCCAGATACAGGAAACACGATCCAGCCATGCGATTGAACTGGCCAGGCGATGCCATGGACCTTCCCGGGTCATCCTCCTTGGCAACTTCTAGGCACTTCTCAGCATCGGCAAGACAGTTCTCACAATCCCGCTGCTGCTTGAGCATGGCGTGGGCTTCGGCCTGATGCAGTATTGCCAGTCCCGCGAGGATGCTACTGCGACCGCTCACCGTTTCATACGTGTATCGCAGCGCATCCAATGCGATGCGTGGATTCTTTTCACCGTAGAGATCCACGAAGGAGTTCCGCAGCAGGGCAGATCCCTCAGCTACCGGATCGCATAATTCGCGCGCTGCATCCGCAGCCTGCCTGAAGTATTTCCGGGCGGTTCCGTTATCCGTCCGCGCCGATGCATCCCAAGCCAGTTTCCCCATCAGCGTCGATGTCTCAGCGGTTGCCGCATGGAGATCTCGGCGTACGGCGTAACTCATCGTCTGGTGTTGCCAGTTGACTAGGGTACCCAGATGGCGCCCCACCTCCGGAAGCAGAGCGATGGACGGCTCTCCTGCATATCGAGTGCTCACCTCCTCGACCTCCCGTCGCAGGTAGGCGACCGTCACGAGATCGAGCCTTCCGGACCCTTCTCCTGCAGCCCTCGAAGGGTCGGCAAAGTGGCTGCCGAAGTGGCTTTCAGAAGCCACCACCCCGGAGGGCTCCCACGGGCGAGGCAGGATTCCCAGCATGGGTCCGGGAATTCCGAGCCCATCACAGATCCGCTCGATCACCGCCTGACCACGCACGTTGCGCTCGCCTCGAATGATGTCGCTCACGCGGGACGTGGTCATCTTCCCAACAGCGCTCGCGATATCGGCATGGCTCGACCCCGTGCGCCTATTAACGAGGCGAAAGATCTCTTGGAAGTCACGAGCTGCACACGCTCGTCGCATCGCGCCACTTGCTAAAAGCTCGTCGGGAATGAGGAACGACTGCCGTTGTGGATTGACTGCATGGTGGCCCATTTTCACCCAGCAGGGTCGGCAATGGTGGTGGCCGCTCCAGAGTAGCCCACCTCATGACGGGGATCCCCAAGAATCGGGGTGGGGATCCCCGCTGCGGCTTCTGCCGCCATGCCCAGCCGACCAGGCTTGTTACGGCAAAGAAAAGTCCTTGCCAGCCTGCTTCCGTGTTCTCCCGCGAAGGGCAGCCAAACACGTGCGATCCAAACCATCAGAACGTCTTCGGCGTCAGCGCACCTCACTCCGCAGCCGTCCGCCAGGAACACGGCGATCGGAACACATCCCTGCACCACAGGCACCGCGGGCTCCCACCTTGGCCCTACCCCCTTGTCTCGCCCTCCCCAGCCCCTCTCTCCCACCGAGGCGTCGCATGCCCCCCACCACCCGCTCCCACGTGCTGACCGGCCAGCACGCCGTGCAGCTCGCCGAAGGGACCGTGTTGCGGTTCTTCCTGGCCCGGGGGGACGAGGTCGGTGGGCCGGGGGAATGGGGGGCCGTTACTGATGCGGAGTTTCAGTACGCGTACGAGATCGCCCTGTTCGATCCCGCGGGGATCGCCGTCGGGGAGTTGCGGCCCAATGCGCGGCGGGTGCACGTGCCCTTGGACTCCGTGGTGGGGGTCGGTGGGTTCTTGTGGGCCGACGGGGCCGCCGATGCCGGCGGTTCCGGCGGCTCGGCCGGCGTCATGACGACCAATGGGAAGACGCCGCAGGACTGCGGGCTGCTGCTGGCGGAGTTCCTGGTGGAAACCGGGGGTGCGGCATGACCGAACGCGTGGTGCGGGTGGCCCTGTTGGTGTGGCAGCCGGTGGACCCGGGGGCGCCCGGGGACGTGGCGCGCGGGTGGCCGCGGGTATTGCTCACGCGCGACGTCCGCTCGCCCTGGCAGTTGCCCGCCGTGGTGCTGCGTCCGGTGGAGGCCGTGATGGGGGCGGCTGGCCGGGTCGCGTACGCGCTGGGGCTCGAACTGCCGAAGGCGCACCGGGTCCTCGCCGTCGAACAGCACCCGCCGGGGCCGACCGGGGGCGAGCAGTTGACGCTGGTGGTGGACGGCGGCTGGGTCGCGGGGGCCGAGGTCGCCGTGGGGGAGCACGCCGCGTTCCTGTGCACGCACGACTGCCAGCACCACAGCCGCTGGGCCGGCGCCGACGAGTGGGAGACGGACGGCACGCTCGTCGCCGCCCTCGGCGCGGCCGTGGGGAAGTTCCCGGCGTTCGTCGTCGATCAGGAGGGTCAGGAGGGTTTGGAGGGGCAGGGCGGCGCCGATGCCACCGCCGGTTGAGTCCGTGGAGGGGGCGGCGGGGCGCGGGGCGCCGGAGAGCGGGGTGGTCGGGCGCCGCAGCATCGGGGCACGGGGACCCCCGAGCAGCCGTGAGCCCGGTGCCGGATGGCGGTGGCTGGGACCGCCGACACCCACCCGCACCCGCGCGAGGAGGGGCCCCGTGCGCCAGCGCTTCACCGGCGCGCCCCAACCCGTGAACGACCGACCCCGCCGCGTACCGAAGCTCCAACCTCCCTACCCGCGCGTCGAGTTGTACGGGGCGCGCCCGCTGGGCACAGTCGTGGGTACGGGCGGGCGGACACCCCGACCCCCGCGCCGTCCTGGCCTCCGCCACACCACGGAGGCACCCGGGACCCCGCCCCGGACGCCCACGGTCCACCTCGGCCTCAGCCAGCCGGTCGGCCCGAACCCGGCCAGCCACACCAACCGGCCAGCCGGACAGCAGCCGCCCCGGCCCCACCCCCACCCACACCAACTAGCCAAGCCACGTCAACAACCCGGCCGCCCCCACACCCACACCCACACCCACTAGTCAGGCCGCACCAACCGACCCCACCACATCAGCCGCCCCTGCCAGAGCAGCCAACCCAGCCGGGACCGACCGGCCCGGCCGGGACCAACCAGCCCCACCACCACAGCCGGCCCAGGCGTCCCAGTCAGCCCAGTCAGCCCAGCCGGCCCAAGCGATCCGACCGGTCCAGACAGGCCAGCCGGTCCCAAAGGGAAGCAGTTCGGGCGGAAAGTATGCATCACGAGACACCTGGCGGGCGGAACCGAAACATGGCGGGTGACGGTCGTAAGAAATGTGGCACCAACGGAACGCCATCGACCGACCAACAGGGCCAGGAACCCTGGTCGGCACGGGCTGCGAAGCCCGTAAAGTAGCGGTACGGAAAGGGAATTGAGCATGGGGCACACCCTGAGCGAATGTGATCACGACTGGGTCGGCTGGAGCGGCAAGACCCGTTGCCGCAAGTGCGGCACCACGCAGAACTGACCGATCCGTACCGTATGGTCCGATCCATGCGGTATTGAGCTCGCCGTGCGGGAGCGGGAGACGGTGATCCGGCCGGGGCGGCCCGGCCGTCGCGGCGGGCGCGAGCAACCCATCCACCCCACGGGAGCTAGGGGCGCGGGAACCAGCGGTCCGGCGCCCCCGGCCCCGGCGAGTGAACGGAACACGATGGCAGAACGCGTGCGGTGGGCCGACCTCCCCGCCGTCCTGCGCCGCGCCGTCGAGGCGCGGGCCCCGCCGGGGGGGGGCCCCCCCGCGGGGGGGCGGGGGGGCCCCGGGGGCCCCCCGGGGCGCCCGCGGGGGGCCGGGCGCCCCGGGGGGCGCCCCCCCCGGCCGGGTCGTCCGCGCCGCCGAGGTGTCCGAGGGGCTCAACTGTTCCCTCGCCCTCACCCTCGACACACAGCATGGCGACTCCGTGTTCCTGAAGGGCGTACGGGCCTCCGCGCGCGCCGAGGCCGCCGGTCTACGGTGCGAACAGCAGGTCAACGCCGTGGTCGCCGCGTTGGACGTCGGCCCGAAGATCCAGCACAGCTTCGTCTCCGCGGGCTGGCACTGCCTCGCCTTCGCGTACGTCAGGGGCGGGCACGCCGACCTCGGGCCCGGCTCCCGGCATCTGGCGGCCGTGGCGGACACGCTGCGCCGGGTACCGGACGGCCGGCTGCCGCGGCTGGCCCTGCCGCACTTCGCCGAGCGGTTCGCGGCCCATCTGCGCCCCGACGAGGCGCGGGCGCTCGCCGGGCCGCACCTGCTGCACACCGACACCAATCCGCACAACTTGCTGATCGAGGCGGAGAGTGGCCGGGCGTACGTCGTGGACTGGGCCATGCCGGCGCGCGGCCCCGCCTGGGGCGACGCCGCGTACACGGCCGTACGGCTCCTGGAGTGCGGCCATCCGCCGAGGTCCGCGCGGCAGTGGCTGGCCGGATTCGACTCCTGGCGGGCCGCGGAACCCGCCTCCGTGGCCGCCTTCGTGAACGCCGTCTGCCGGCAGTGGGTCGCCACCGTCGGCGAACGCGACGCGGAGCCGAGCAATGCGCGTTTCCGCAGCTTGCTGGGGTGAGCTGGCGCTCGGCCGGGTGATGGGACCTGGTGTCGGCTGGCCCGGGCCGGTTCGCCACCTTCCCCTTCCGGGCACGAGCCCCGGGGCGCCGGCGCGGCCCGGCCCCGCACGGCCCGCGCCGTCGCTGTGCCCCGATCCCGTACGGCCTGTTTCGGCCGGCGCCACCCGTCAACAGCCGGCGTCACCCGGCGTCGTCCACGCCACCCGGCACTCCCGCGGCGCCAGCGTGCCCGTTCGCCCTCGCCTCCACGGCACCGTGCGGGCCCGCCGCCGTGCCCTCGTCCGGGCCCGATTCCGCCCTGTCGTACGGGTCGACCGGCTCGTACGGGCGCATCCCGGCGTGGCGGCCCGGGGGGCGGGTGAGGAGGTGGCGGGGGTCCGTCGCGCGGGTGATGGCCGATTCGACGGCGGCGATCCGGTCGGCCAGCAGACCGAGCACGGCCACCGCGTCGGCCAGCCCGGGGGCGCCCGCGCCCGTATCCGCCCCCGCCCCCCCTGCCGCGGCCCCCCCCCCCCCCCGCCCCCCCCCCCCGGACCCCCCCCCCCCCCCCCCCCCCCCCCCCCCCCCCCCCCCCCCCCCCCCCCCCC
>NZ_JBEHZD010000169.1:0-13672 GCF_040240285.1 Streptomyces sp. HSW2009
CCCCCGGGGGGGGGGGGGGGGGGGGGGGGGGCGGGCCCCCGGGGGGGGGCCCCCCCCGGCGAGCGGTCACACCTGGACGCGGCGCTCCACGGCGTCCACGATCTCCGCGATGGCTTCCGCGCGCGGGATGCCGTTCTTCTGCGAGCCGTCGCGGTAGCGGAAGCTGACCGCGCCGGCCGCCACGTCCTCGTCGCCGGCGATGACCATGAACGGGATCTTGGCCTTCTGCGCGTTGCGGATCTTCTTCTGCATCCGGTCGGAGGAGGCGTCGACCTCGATGCGCAGCCCCTTGGCCTTGGCCTCGGCGGCGAACTCGGCGAGGTAGGGCACGTGCCCGTCGCCGATCGGGATGCCGACCGCCTGGACGGGGGCGAGCCAGGCCGGGAAGGCGCCCGCGTAGTGCTCAAGGAGGACCGCGAAGAACCGCTCGATGGAGCCGAAGAGCGCCCGGTGGATCATGACGGGCTGCTGCCGGGAGCCGTCGGCTGCGGTGTACTCCAGGTTGAACCGCTTGGGCTGCTGGAAGTCCACCTGGATGGTGCTCATCTGCCAGGAGCGGCCGATGGCGTCCTTGGCCTGGACGGAGATCTTCGGCCCGTAGTACGCGGCGCCGCCCGGGTCGGGCACCAGCGGCAGGCCCTGCTTCTCGGCCGCCACCCGCAGCGCCTCGGTGGCCTCTTCCCACTCCGCGTCCTCGCCGATGAACTTGTCGGACTCGGGGTCGCGGGTGGAGAGCTCAAGCTCGAAGTCGTTGAGACCGTAGTCGCGCAGCAGGTTCAGCACGAAGGTGAGCAGGCCGTCGAGCTCCTGCGGCATCTGCTCCTTGGTGCAGTAGATGTGCGAGTCGTCCTGGGTGAACCCACGGGCCCGGGTGAGGCCGTGCACCACGCCCGACTTCTCGTACCGGTAAACGGTGCCGAACTCGAACAGGCGCAGCGGCAGCTCGCGGTAGGAGCGCCCGCGGGCCCGGAAGATCAGGTTGTGCATGGGGCAGTTCATGGCCTTGAGCCGGTAGTTCTGCCCGTCGAACTCCAGCGGCGGGAACATGGCGTCGGCGTAGTTCGGCAGGTGCCCGGAGGTCTCGAAGAGCTTTTCCTTCGAGATGTGCGGGGTGTTCACGAACTCGTACTCGGCCTCTTCGTGCCGCCGGCGCGAGTAGTCCTCCATGACCTTGCGGACGACGCCGCCCTTGGGGTGGAAGACGGCGAGGCCGGAGCCGAGCTCTTCGGGGATGGAGAACAGGTCGAGTTCGGCGCCGAGCTTGCGGTGGTCGCGCTTCTCGGCCTCGGCGAGGAACTCCAGGTGCGCCTTGAGCTCGTCCCTGGTCGGCCATGCGGTGCCGTAGATCCGCTGGAGCTGCGGGTTCTTCTCGCTGCCGCGCCAGTAGGCGGCGGCCGAACGCATCAGCTTGAAGGCGGGGATGGCGCGCGTGGACGGCAGGTGCGGCCCGCGGCACAGGTCCTTCCAGCACAGCTCGCCGGTCTTGGCGTCCAGGTTGTCGTAGATCGTCAACTCGCCCGCGCCGACCTCGGCGGAGGCTCCTTCGGCGGCGTCGGCCGCGGCACCCTTGAGCCCGATAAGCTCCAGCTTGTACGGCTCGTCGGCGAGTTCGACGCGGGCCGCCTCGTCGGTGACCGGCCGCCGGGCGAAGCGCTGGCCGCGCTTCTGGATCTCCTGCATCTTCTTCTCGATGCGCTTGAGGTCGTCCGGGTGGAACGGGTTCTCGACGTCGAAGTCGTAGTAGAAGCCGTCCCTGATGGGCGGCCCGATGCCGAGCTTGGCCTCGGGGAACAGCTCCTGCACGGCCTGGGCCATGACGTGTGCGGTGGAGTGTCGCAGGATGTCGAGGCCGTCCTTGGAGGTGATCTCGACGGGTTCGACCTCGTCGCCTTCGGCCACCTCGTACGCCAGGTCCTTCAGCTCGCCGGCGACCCGGGCGGCGACGATGGAACGGTCACCCTCGAAGAGCGCGGCGGCCGTCGTGCCCGTCGTGACCACGCGTTCTTCCCGCTCGGAATCGCGTTGGATGATCACACGGACGTCTGACACCGGTCTCTCCTGACGTTGCTGTGGTGCGACAGCGAACGCTGCGCAGCACGAATCGTACCGAGCCGGATGCCCACCTCGCGAAACGGTTCACCGCGCGCCCGCCCCGACGTCGCCGGGGCGGCGCGAGTGGTTCAGCGCCCGGCGCGACGGGCGGCGAGCAGCCCCGCGCCGGCCGCGAAGGCACAGAGGCCGGCCATCGCGCTGAACACGATCTCCAGCAGCCCGCCGTCGAACGTCACCCCGATGATCACGTTGATCCCCACACACAGCCCGAACAGCAGCCACAGCACGCCCTTGGTCGTCCCGTTCATCGCCCTCGTCCTCCCGTTTCCCTTGGAGTACGAACGCTAGGGATCAGGGGCCGGGCCGCACCATGGAGCGCTCCCCCACGTCGATGGTGTATCCAGCTACACCATTCGACCGGCGCGGGAAAACACAGAGCGCCGCGCTCCTCGTGGAGCACGGCGCTTGCTTTCTTCGGGGTGGGCGATACTGGGTTCGAACCAGTGACCTCTTCGGTGTGAACGAAGCGCTCTCCCACTGAGCTAATCGCCCCGATGTCCGGCCGTTTTCCCTGGGGTTTCCGGCGAACGAGTTGAACAATACAGGTCGCGGCGACCGTTGTTCAAACCGCGTTCTTCGCCCCGCCCCCGCGGGCCAGCAGCGACCGCAGCCCGCGGTGCCCGCCGCGCATCATCAGCGTGTGGTTGAGCACGAGGAAGGGCCGACAGACCGGCCCGAGCCGACGCAGCAGCGGCTTGCGCAACTCGACTTCCTGCTCGAACACGGCCCGACTGCCCGTCCCCGCGACTCCCGGCAGTACGGTCCACCGCGCCCACCCGTCGAGGTCACCGGTCATGGAGATCTCCAGGACCCGGGCAGCGGGATCACGCCGCGCCTCACGGGCCTCAACGACGAGTTCGTACGGCAACACGGACCGGAACCGCATGCTCCCCCGCCGCCCGTCGATCTCCCGGACTTCCCGCACCTGTGGCCACCAGAGGGGATATTCCTCGGCTCGCTCCAACAGCGCGTACACGACGTCGGGCTCGGCGCTCAGCCCCCAGCAACTACGAAACCGATAGTGCCGCCACCCACCAACCATGCCCCCCAGTCTGCCCGCCCCACCCGGCACACCAGCACGCGGACGCCGCAGGCGAGCCTTCCCCGACCCCCACACCGAAGCGCTCCCCCGAACGCGAAGCCGAGCCCCACAAAGCCAAAGGATGAGTCCCCGCAAAGGCGAAGCCGAGCCCAAGCCACCCCCCATGGCGAAGCCGAGCCCCCAGCCAATCGAAGCCAACCAACCCGCAGCCAATTCCGACCCCAAGCCACAACGAAGCCCCGCGAAGGCGAAGCCGAGCACAACCCGAAGGCGAAGCCGAGCTACCCCCGCCCCGCGCTCCCGGCCCACCCCGCCCGACCCCCCGGGGGGGGGGGGGGCGGAGCCCCCCCAACGCGATGGCGAAGCCGAGCAAATACGACGAAGGCGACCCGGTCTGCGCAGTCCGCAGACACGAGTCGCCTATCGCCTTCGTGGGCGATACTGGGTTCGAACCAGTGACCTCTTCGGTGTGAACGAAGCGCTCTCCCGCTGAGCTAATCGCCCTCGGCGCGGCCAACATTACCGCATGTCAGGCCGTGCTTTTGACCGTGGTGGGGTGGTGGTCGGGCTGGTTATTCGTCGATCTTCCAGGGCATGACGATGCCGAATTTGTAGATGTAGACCGCCAGGGCGGCGCCGATGATGATCAGCCCGATGGTGGTGAGGATGATGTTGCGGCGGCGGACTCTGGGGTCGAGGGCTCGCTGGGTTGCCTCGCTGACTTTGCGCTTGGTCCAGCGCAGGACGAGTTGGGCCCAGACGAATTCGGTTGCCCAGATGCCGATGCCACCGAAGATGACGAGCCAGCCCGGCCCGGGTAGCGGCAGCATGATGATGCCCACGACGACGACCGCGAGCCCCACCACGAAGACGCCTACTTGCCAGCTCAGGTGTAGGGCGCGCGACTTTTTGATGAAGTGCGGCGCCCGGGAGCCGAGGACTGGCGGCTCGGCTCCGGTTTTGCCCCCCGTATCGGACGGTGCGGGGGTCGTTGCGCCCGCCTGCCGTCCGTCACTCTCCGCGTTCATACTGGCCAACCTACCGGATCGCACACCTTCACTGGAATGGCGGTTTTAAGTGAACAGGGGGTCGGCCAGCCGGGCGACCCGAAGAGCCACAAAACGGGCAGAGGGGTTTACAACGGCACCGTAGGTGGCATGTCGATTTCGCCGACGTGCGAATCCCCGAGCGCACACTGAGCGAAAGGCCCTGGCGCTTATGAACACCACGGTCAGCTGCGAGCTGCACCTGCGCCTCGTTGTATCGAGCGAGTCCTCACTGCCTGTACCCGCGGGCCTGCGGTATGACACGGCCGATCCGTATGCCGTGCACGCCACCTTCCACACCGGAGCCGAAGAGACGGTCGAGTGGGTGTTCGCCCGCGATCTTCTCGCCGAGGGCCTACACCGGCCCACGGGCACCGGCGACGTCCGTGTCTGGCCGTCTCGCAGCCACGGTCAGGGCGTCGTCTGCATCGCGCTGAGCTCCCCGGAAGGTGAGGCACTCCTCGAAGCCCCGGCGCGGGCCCTGGAGTCCTTCCTGAAGCGAACAGACGCCGCAGTGCCGCCCGGCACCGAGCATCGGCACTTCGACCTGGATACGGAGCTTTCCCACATCCTGGCCGAGAGCTGACTGCGCGTACGAGCTGACGTGGCGCGGCCTCGGGCCGCGGGCGCCGGTTCCCACCCGCCCAAGGGCCGTCCGACTCGGGGAGACGGTCCGTAACGCGGCGGGCGACCCACAACCTCACAGGAGAGACGGCGGTGCCGTCGCCCCGCTTGGCCCGTGGCGGCGGCACCGTTGTTGCGTCCGGCCAATCGCCCAGCCGATAGAGTCACCGGAATCGAAGGGCAGCCGCCGACCCACCCGGCCAGGGAGCGAATCGTGCTGATCAACCACGACACCCGGTGCGCGCTCGACGCGGTCGTCGACCTGGTGAACACGGTGCCGGACGGTTCGGAACCCGATGGGTTGCCCGATCTGGCGGCGCTGCGCGCCTTCGTCACCCGGCACAAGATCAGTGGCGTGGGGACGCTGGGCGAGCGTGATCTGGCGGCCGTTCGGGTGACGCGGGAGGGTTTCGTCGCCGTCTTCGCCGCGCCGGACGCGCCGGGCGCGGCAGCGCTGATCAACACGATGGTCGCCGCGGCCGGTACCACTCCGCAGTTGACCGACCACGACGGCTACGACTGGCACGTGCACTACTTCGCACCGGACGCCTCGATCGCCGATCATCTGGCGGCCGACGGAGGCATGGCGCTGGCGTTCTTGCTGGTGGCGGGCGAGCAGGAGCGGCTGCGGCGGTGTGAGGCCCCGGACTGTCGGCGCGCGTTCATCGATCTGTCCCGCAACCGCTCGCGCCGCTACTGCGACAGCCGTACCTGCGGCAATCGTCTCCATGTGGCGGCCTACCGGGCCCGCCGGCGCGAGGCCGGCGTCTAGCGGGGTGCCGCCGCGCGGGCCGTACCGCCCGGGTCGTACGCGGCACTGCCGGGGCCGTACGCGACGGCCGGGGTCCGGACCTGCGCGGGTGGGCCGCGGGGCGTCCGGCGGGTGGCTCACCAGGGGTAGAGGTCGTGGACCGCTGCGAGGAGCAGCAGGGTGGCGATCACGCTGAGGAAGAGCATCAGCGGTGGCTGGGAGAGCGCGAAGAGGCACCCGCGCGACTCCTGGTGTCCTGAGGCGGGGGTGGATTCCCCGGGTGAGTGCGGCATCGCTGCCCGATGATCCCGGAGTGGGATCATCGGTTTCGGCCAACGCCCCCCGCTCGGGGGATAGTTCGCTAGATTCCGTGCTTCTTGAGGATCGCCTCGATATCGGCGAATTCGTCGCTGCCGGTGCTCCCCTTGGCCTTGCGGCGGGGCTGGGTGCGCTCCGCGGCCCGGCCGGCGCCGAGCGGGGGCGTGGTGGCCTGGGGGGCGAGGGCGGCGCGCTCGGCTGCCGCCGCGGCCTTGCGCTCCTTGCGGGTGCCGCCTTCACCGCGCTGCTCGACGGTCCTGACCAGCAAGAACAGCAGGGTGGAGACGGCGAGCACGCCGAAGCCCACCCATACCGACGGCTTGAAGACGAGGTCGCTGATCCAGTCCGCGATGCCGGTCATGGCCAGCCCCAGCGGGAGGAGGGCGTAGGCGGCGATCCGGGGCGCCGCCAGGAATCGCTTGCGGTACGCCGTCATGGCGGCGATGCCCAGGCCCGCCGCCGACAGTGCGGCGCACAGCGTCGAGGTCAGCATCCGGGTCCTCCTGCTCGTGAGGTGCTGTCCCATCCATCGTGCACCGTGGGGCCCCGGATCAGCCACGATCGCTCGTGAATCGGTGCGATATCCGGGACATCTCCGGGGAGGGCTCCTCCGCAGGTGCCAGTGCGTGAGTACGCCGGGGAGCTGAAAGACTGCTCGTATGAGCCCCACAGATGCCCCCGCAGGTGCCACCTCCCCTGCTTCTCCTCCCTCGGCCGTGCTCGACGTGTGGTGCGAGCTCCAGTGCCCGGACTGCCGGGCGGCCCTCGATGACCTGCATGCGTTGCGGGCCAGGTACGGGGACGCGCTGGAGATCCGGTTGCGGCACTTCCCGCTCGCGAAGCACCAGCACGCGTACGCGGCGGCGCAGGCCGCGGAGGAGGCCGCGGTGCAGGGGCGGGGCTGGCCGTACGTGGAGGCCGTCCTGGCGCGGGTGGCGGAGCTCGCCGAGCGGGGGAACGACCTGCTCGTGGAGGTGGCGCGGGAGGTCGGTCTGGACGCCGACGAGGTGGACACCGCGTTGATCGACGGCCGGCATCTGCTCGCGGTCGACGCCGACCAGGCCGAGGGCCAGGCGATCGGCGTCACGGGGACGCCCACGTACGAGATCGGTGGCCAGCGCCTGGACGGCGGGAAGAGCCAGGAGGGGCTGCGGGAGCGGATCGTGGAGATCGCGGACGGGTTGCTCGGGCGCGGCTGAAGGGGGCGGTGCGTCGCCACCCCGGGTGGACGCCGTGGTGGCGACGGGCGGTGCGGGTAGCGCCGGGCGGTGCGGAGGAACCGGGCGCCGTGAGTGGCGCCGGGGATCTCGCGTGACGCCCGGCGGTGCGAGTGGCGTACGCGGCGCGTCAGCCGGTCCAGTCGGGTGTCAGACCGTCGGGCGGCGCGCGTCCACCTCGATCTCGATCTTCATGCGGGGGTCGGCCAGCCCGCAGACCTGCATCGTGGCCGCCGGCGGTACGGCGGCGAAATGCCGGCGCAGCACCGGCCAGCACGGCTCGAAGTCCTCCCGGCGGGGCAGCAGGTAGCGCACCCGCACCACGTCGGCGAGCGTGCATCCGGCCTCGGCCAGTACGGCCCGGATGGTGCGCAGGCACTGTTCGGCCTGCTCCACCACGTCGTCCGAGATCGTCATGATCGCGTAGTCGAATCCGGTGGTGCCCGAGACGTGCACCCGGTCGCCGTCGACCACGGCGCGGGCGTAGCCGATCTGTTCCTCGAAGGGCGAGCCGGTGCGGATCGCGCGTCGTTCTGCCATGGCCCGAACGCTAGGGGCGCGCCCGCCATACGTCTAATACACGCTGCGCCATCGACTGATATTGCTAGGCGTATGGACGTGTTGGATTCCGTGGCGCCGGCCGAGCGCCCCGAGCTGCCGTTGCCGCAGCTCCACGCCTTCTCGGTGCTCGCCGACGAACTGCACTTCGGGCGGGCCGCGGCGCGCCTTGGCATCGCCCAGCCGCCGCTGAGCCAGCAGATCCGCCGGCTGGAGGAGAAGGTCGGTCACGCCCTGTTCGTCCGGGAGCCGGGGCGGGTGGCGCTGACCGCCGCTGGCCGGGAGCTGCTGCCCGCCGCGCAGCGCGCCCTGTCCGTACTGAGCGCGGGGCTCGAAGCGGCCCGGGCCGCGGGCAGCGGGCGCTCCGGCCGGCTGCGCATCGGCTTCGCCGCCTCGGTCGCGCTGACCGTCCTGCCCGGCCTGCTGCGGACCTTCCGGGAGCGGTTCCCGGCCGTACGGCTGGACATCCGCGAGATGACCTCGGCCCCGCAACTGGCCGCGCTGCGCGAGCAGAACATCGACGTCGGGCTGTTGCGCGAGCCGCCCACCGCCGCGGCTGACGGGCCCGAACTGGGCTTCCGTACCGTGCTGCGCGAGCGGTTCGTGGCGGTCCTGCCGGCCGCACATCCGCTGGCCGCGGGGCGCGTCGTCACCCTGGACGCGCTGGCCGGCGAGCCCTTCGTCCTGCTGCCGCGGGCGGCCGGGCCGCAGTTCCACGACCAGATCGTCGCGCTGTGCGGGGCGGCCGGGTTCGTGCCGCGCGTGGCGCAGCACGCGGTGGAGTGGCAGACGGTCTGTGCGCTGGTGGAAGCGGGGTTCGGGGTGTCGCTCGCGCCCGCGGGCGTGCGCCGGATGCGGTTGCGCGGCGTCGCCTTCCGCGCTCTCGCGCCCGACACCGTACGCACCCGGGTCGCCCTGGCCTGGCGCCTGGCGGACCCCAATCCGGCGGTGGCCCACCTGTTGGCGCTGGCCGGCGAGCGCGGCCGGGGCGGCCCCGGGGCCGGGCGCTAGAGCAGCGACTTGGTCAGATGGGTGTGGGTGTACCGGTAGCCCAGCGACTCGTACAACCGGATCGCCGGGGTGTTGTTGGCGAAGACGTGCAGGCCGAGCCGGTCGCGGCCGGCGGCCAGGGTCTCGCGCTCGGCGATCTGGAGCAGGGTGCGGCCGTGGCCCTGGCCCCGGTGTTCCGAATCGACCAGCACGGCGAAGACGTAGGCGCCGTCCGCGTACCCGTGGTCCTTGCTGACGGACACCCAGATGTTGCCGCGCGCGACGCCGTCGTGGGTGAGCACGCGCAGCACGGTGCCGGGGGTCGCCGGGCCGTTCGGCAGCAGCTTCGCGTAGTCGGCATCCGCCTTGCTCTCGGCCTGTTCCCGGGTGACGTTGCGCTCCAGCCAGCTCTCGATGTAGCCGGCTCGCTCCGCCGCCAACCACTGCGGGTACTCGGCCTCGGTGAGCGGGCGCGCGCTGCTGCCGGTCGGCAGGTCGGGCGGCTCGGCCAGCTCCTTGACCATGTTGTGGCCGCCGGGCGTGTAGCCGACCGCGGTGGCCAGGGCGAGGCCCGTCGGCGCTTCGGCGGGCACGGTGGTGGTGATCCGGTTGCAGCCCCAACCGCGCAGCACCTCTTCGGCGGCGAGCACCGCCACGGTGCCGCGGCCCCGCCTGCGGTCGCCCTCGGCTATCTCCAGGTGCCGCAGTTGCCCGGATGCGGGGCCGAACCTCGGGTCGGTGCCCACTTCCAGAGTGCCGACGGAGCGGCCGTTGTCGCAGACCTCGTACGTGCGCGAGCGCGCGCCGTCGGCCGCTTCGTTCAGTGGGCTGATGGGTCGCAGCGTGGTGGTCACCTGCTTGTTGTACCGGCCGGGCCGGCGTGCGTCACGTCCTTTTGCCGGCCCCGGACGTCGACCGGGTGCGGCGGTGCGCCCGGCCACGCGCCAGGTGCACCGGGGCTGCGGAGTTTGCCGCGCGAGTACGGCGCGTACGGGCCGTACGGCAGGGTCGGCGACGCGCCGGGCACGCACCCCGCGCGCATGGCCGGCCGGTGGTCGCTCACGCGGCGGGGGGGGGGGGGGGGGGGGGGGGGGGGGGGGGGGGCGGCGGGGGGGGGGGGGGGGGGGGGGGGGGGGGGGGGGGGCGCGGCCGGCCCCCCCCCCCCGCGGGCGGGGGGGGGGGGGGGCCGCCCGCGGGGGGGGGGGGGGGCGGGCGGGGGCGGCCGCCCCGCCAGGAGTTGCGGGGCCGGCGGGTCAGCGGGGGTCGGGGGTGGCTGCCGCGCGTTCGGTGAAGGTGCGCAGGGCCTCTCGGGTGACCTTGCCCGGCTCCCCCAGGTCGCGCCCGCCGTCCGCGGGGCCGACCCGGTGGACGCCCTGGACGTCGCGCAGTGTGGAGGTCAGGAAGATCTCGTCGGCCTCGTCCAGCGCCGCCAGCGGCAGGTCCGTCTCCTTCGCGCCCGACCACTCCACGACCAGCGCCCGGGTGACGCCGGCCAGGCATCCTGAGGTCAGCGGCGGGGTGTGCAGTTCGCCGCCGAGCACCAGGAAGACGTTGGAGCCGGTCCCCTCGCAGAGTTGGCCGACCGTGTTGGCGAACAGCGCTTCGGACGCCCCGGCGCGGCGCGCGGCACCGAGGGCGACCACGTTCTCCGCGTACGAGGTGGACTTCACGCCGGCCAGCGCGCCGCGTTCGTTGCGGGTCCAGGGGACGGTGATGACGGCGGTGCTCGTCGGATGCTCGGTGGCCGCCCCGATGGCCACCACCAGCGTGGCGGCGGACTCGCCGCGGTCGGAGCCGAGCGGTGCGACGCCGCCGGTGTAGGTGATGCGCAGCCGGCCCAGCGGCATCGGGTTGGCGGCCAGCACCGCGTCGACGGCCCGGCGCACCTCGTCCAGGTCGGGTTCGGGCAGGCCGAGGGCGTGCGCGGAGGTGGTGAGCCGCTCCAGGTGGCGGGTGAGCGCGAAGGGGACGCCGTGTACGGCCTTGAGGGTTTCGAAGATGCCGTCGCCGACCGTCATGCCGTGGTCGAAGACCGAGACCCGGGCCTCGCTCTCGTCCCGCAGTGCCCCATCGAGCCAGATCGTCACCGTACCGTCCCTCCAGTCGCCTGCTGTGCCCCTGACGCTACCGCGAGCAGTCGGGCCGCCTTCAGCTCGGTCTCCTCCCATTCGCGCTCGGGGTCGGAGCCCCAGGTGATGCCGGCGCCGGTGCCGAAGCGCAGCACCGGGGCGCCGTGCGGGTCGCCCTCCTGCGGGGCGCGGTCGAGCCAGAAGGTGCGGATGCCGACAGCCAGTTCGGCGGTGCCGCGGTCCGCGTCGACCCAGCCGACGCCGCCGCAGTACGGGCCGCGGGGCGCCGTTTCCAGGGCCGCGATGATCTCCAGCGCGCTGGCCTTGGGGGCGCCGGTCACCGAGCCCGGCGGGAAGGTGGCCGCCAGCAGCTCCGGCCAGCCGGCGCCCGCCGGCAGCGCGCCGCGGACCGTGGAGACCAGGTGGACGAGGCCGGGGTGCGGCTCGATCGCGCACAGCGCGGGGACGGTCACCGAGCCGGTGGCGCACACCCGCCCCAGGTCGTTGCGGACCAGGTCCACGATCATCACGTTCTCCGCATGGTCCTTCTCCTGGAGGTCGGCCGCGACCCGCCCGGTGCCCTTGATCGGCCCGGACTCGACCACGGCCCCGCTGCGGCGCAGGTAGAGCTCGGGCGATGCGGTGGCCACCTCGACGCCGTGTTCGGGCAGCCGCACGGTGCCGGCGTACGGGGCGGGGTTGCCGCGGGCCAGCAGGGCGGTCAGCGCATCGACGTCGGCGGTGCCGGCGGGGGCGTCCGGGCCGGCGCCGGGGGCGGGCGGCAGCGGCGCCGAGAGCACGCGGCAGAGATTGGCCTGGTAGACCTCGCCGGCCGCGATGTGCCGGCGGATGCGCCGCACGCCCGCGGTGTACGCCGCCCGGTCGAGCGAGGAGGTCCAGGCGTCCACCGCGGGGCCCCGCCAGCCGCCCGGCACCGGGCTTGGCACCGGCGCGGGCCGTACGTCGCCGAAGCGGGCGCAGGTCAGCCGTCCCTCGAAGTCCGCGACGACGGCCCAGAAGCCCGTCGATTCGAGGGCGGCCGGGTCGCTCGTGACGTCGCGCAGGTCGGTGGCGAGGAGCCCGCCGAAACGGGCCATGGGCGGCAGGTCGTACACGGTGGCGAGTCTATGACCGGGTCGCGCGGCGCGCTCTGGGGCGGTGACCACCGCAGCACGCTGGGGAAACGGAATTTGAGCTGGCTCAGGAATCCGCTAGAGTTCAACACGTCGCCGGGACGCGGAAGTGTTCTGGACAACGACAACTGCGGACGTGGCTCAGTTGGTAGAGCATCACCTTGCCAAGGTGAGGGTCGCGAGTTCGAATCTCGTCGTCCGCTCGACGTGGGGGATTTTTTCCCTCACTCCTGGTGGAGTGGCCGAGAGGCGAGGCAACGGCCTGCAAAGCCGTCTACACGGGTTCAAATCCCGTCTCCACCTCGGACGATTAGCTCAGCGGGAGAGCGCTTCCCTGACACGGAAGAGGTCACTGGTTCAATCCCAGTATCGTCCACTGGGTCCTCGGACCCCGTACGACCTAGGTGAACGCCTAGGGTGAGGCACCAGCCCTTCGGGGCGGGTGATCCCGCGCGATTAGCTCAGCGGGAGAGCGCTTCCCTGACACGGAAGAGGTCACTGGTTCAATCCCAGTATCGCGCACACGGTGCACCGCACCATCCCGGACGATTAGCTCAGCGGGAGAGCGCTTCCCTGACACGGAAGAGGTCACTGGTTCAATCCCAGTATCGTCCACACCGCAAATGGCCGGTGATTGAAGCTCAGCTTCGATCACCGGCCGTTTTCCGTATAGGGCCGCGTCGTGTGCCACGGAGGCGCCGGGCGGCCCGTGGGCCGAGCTTTGCGGGCCCGGCCCACGGGGCGGTCCGGCGGCCGACGGCTCAGCGGGCCGGGCCGGTGCCGCCGGTACTGCCGGTGCTCAGGACGAGAAGAGCATGTGGCCGAAGCTCCGCCGGCGGTGGCCGTGGCCGTGGTGGCCCTGGTGCCCTGCGCCCCAGGCGGGGGCGGGGGTCGCGGGGTACGCCTGCGGGGCCGGGGCCGGCGGGGGTGCCTGCTGCACCCACTGCGACTCAAGCTGCGTCAGCGACTCAAGCTCCCCGTAGTCCAGAAAGATCCCCCGGCAGCCACTGCACTGCTCGATCTGCACACCGCTGCGGTTGTACGTATGCATCGGTGCATGACACTTGGGACACTGCATGGTCCGCTCAACTCCTCAGCCTTCGGGCATCCGCGTCGCCGGAACACGCGTCCGGCGACGATGAGTTCACCCTACGGCGTGACCCCGCGGCAACCGCCCCTGGCTCTGCAGCCGGGCGGACCGGGCCCGACGTCCCTGGCGGAGTGGGGCACGGGCCAGGGCGTTCGCCTGGGAACGGGGCGGGTCAGCCGGCGGTCGGCGGGCCCGGGGGCGGTTCGGGCAGGCCTACCATGCGGGCGCAGGCCGCCACCATCGCCTCTTCCGCCGGGTCCGGGGGCCGGGCCGCGGAGGCCGCCTTGGCCAGGCCCAGTGCCGCGCTCTGCACGGTGAGCGCCCTGGCCGGTACGTCGAGGTGGGGCCAGGGATCGCCGGCCGGCCCCACCGCCGGGCCGCCGGCCGCCCGGTAGGAGTCGAGCAGCCGGCTCCACTCGTCGGGGTCGAGCAACCCGGTGGCGAACCAGGCCGCGGGGCGGGCGAGGTCCCAGGCCGGGTCGCCGGTGCCGAGGTCGTCGACGTCGATCAGCAGCCATCCGGCGCCCGCCGCGCCCGCGCCGTCGGCTGGGACGGTGGGGTCGGCCGGGGCGGTGAGAGTCGGGCCGTGCGTGGGGTGGGTGGGGCCCGCGGGGGCGTCCGGTGCCGCGAGCCGCACCAACTGCCCGAGGTGCAGATCGCCGTGGCAGAGCCGGTCGGTCGCAGGGGCCGGGGCGTCGCCGCGCGCCCAGTCGGGCAGGGAC